>NZ_BNTL01000027.1:0-30980 GCF_022179005.1 Pseudomonas sp. PAGU 2196
CTCCCCCCACCATTGAGTTACCATACCCCCCTGCGCAACGCCCATCATCCAAGCCAAGCCCCCCGCTTGCTCGACTCGACACCAACAGGTCATCCATGCGTCTGTTTCATACCTCCGACTGGCACCTGGGCCAAAGCCTGCACGGCCAGGAACGCGACTTCGAACACGCCTGCTTCCTCGACTGGCTGCTCGGCCAGCTGCACCTGCGCCAGCCGGATGCGCTGCTGATCGCTGGCGATATCTTCGACACGGTCAACCCACCGGTCAAAGCCCAGGAGCGCCTCTACGACTTCATCGTCCGAGCCCATGAGCAACAGCCCAAGCTGGACATCGTGATGATCGCCGGCAACCACGACTCCGGCTCACGCATCGAACTGCCCGCTGCGCTCATGCGCCGCCTGCGCACCCACGCCTTGGGCCGTGTGCACTGGCTCGATGAAGGCCAGCTGGATGCCGAACGCCTGCTGATCCCGCTGACCAACGCCCGCGGCAAGGTCAGCGCCTGGTGCCTGGCCCTGCCCTTCCTGCGCCCGGCAGAAGTGACCGGCCCGCAGCTGGGTGACGATTACCTGCAAGGCATCACCCAGGTGCACCAGCAACTGATTGCCGCTGCCCAGCAAAAGCGCAAGAAGGACCAGGCGCTGGTCGCCATCAGCCATGCCCACATGGCCGGGGGTGCGGTGTCCGAGGACTCTGAGCGCAGCCTGATCATCGGCAACGCAGAGGCCCTGCCGGCCAAGCTGTTCGACAAGGCCATCAGCTATGTCGCCCTGGGCCACCTGCACAAGCCGCAGAAGGTCAACCGCGAAGCGCGCATCCGCTACAGCGGCTCGCCGATCCCGCTGTCGTTTGCCGAAATCAACTACCCGCACCAGGTGCTGGAGGTGGAGCTGGACGGCGCCGAGCTGGTCAGCGTCGAGCCGCGCCTGGTGCCCCGCGCCGTGGCCCTGCAACGCATTGGCCCGGCGCCGCTCGGCGAGTTGCTGGTACAGCTGGCTGAGCTGCCGGTGATCGACTTGCTCGAAGACCCCAATCGTCAGCCCTGGCTCGAAGTGCGCGTGGTGCTGGACGAACCGCAACCCGACCTGCGTCAGCAAGTCGAGGGGGCGCTGCAAGGCAAGGCCGTGCGGCTGATCCGCATCAGCGCCGAATACGCCGGGCGCACGAGTGCCGAGGACGACGACCTGGCGTTCGTCGAACTGTCCCAGATGACACCGCAGGACCTGTTCAGCCGCGCCTGGGAACAGGCCTACGGCAACCCCGCCGATGAGCAGGCCCTGGCCGATTTCGCCCTGCTCTTGCAGGACGTCCAGCTGGAAGAGGAACAGCCATGAAAATTCTCGCCATCCGCCTGAAGAACCTGGCATCCCTGGCCGGCCCAATCGACATCGACTTCACCGCCGAGCCCCTGGCCAGCGCCGGCCTGTTCGCCATCACCGGGCCAACCGGCGCCGGCAAGAGCACGCTGCTCGATGCCCTGTGCCTGGCCCTGTTCGGCACCGTGCCGCGGCTCAACGACATCGGGCGCGAAGCCAAGGTACCGGACGCCGACGGCGAGATCCCGACTTCGGACCCGCGCAACCTGGTGCGCCGCGGCACGGGCAGCGGTTTTGCCGAAGTCGACTTCGTCGGCATCGATGGCCGTCGCTACCGCGCCCGCTGGGAGGCCAACCGCGCCCGCGACAAGGCCAATGGCAAGCTGCAACACAGCCGCCAGAGCTTCTATGACCTGGACAGCGAGCAGGTGCTGGCCAGCGGCAAGAACGAATACAAGCAACTGGTCGAAGCACGCCTGGGCCTGAACTTCGAGCAGTTCACCCGCGCAGTGATGCTGGCCCAGAGCGAGTTCGGTGCGTTCCTCAAGGCCGATGACAAGGAACGCAGCGAGCTGCTGGAAAAGCTCACCAACACGGCGATCTACACCCGCCTTGGCCAACGCGCCTTCAGCAAGGCCCGCGAGGCCGGTGAAACGCACAACGCCCTGAAAGACCGTGCCAGCCACCTGCTGCCGCTGCTGGCCGAAGCCCGCGCCGAGCTCGACCAACGCCTGGAGCAGGCGCAGCAGCAGTTCAAGGCCGACCAGGCGCGCGAGCGCCAGTTGGAGCAGCAGCGTGGCTGGCTCAATGAGCAGCGCCTGCTGCAGGTACAGCAGGCCGAAGCCCATGCAACCCTGCAGGCCGCCGAACAGGCCTGGCAACAGCTGGCCGAACAGCGCCTGGACCTGCAACGCCTGGAGCGCCTGGCGCCACAGCGCCACCAGTTCCACCGGCAGCAGGCCTTGGCCGCGCAACGCGCGCCACTGGCCAGCGAGCTCGACGCACAACAGCGCCAGCAAAGCGACCTGCACAACCGCACCGGCGAACTGGAGCAGGCCCTCGAATCAGCCCGCCAGGCGCTGAGCCAGGCCCAGGCCAGCCAAGGCGAAAACGCCCCGCGCTTGCGCCAGGCGTTCGCCGAGCAAGACACCCTCACCCGCCTGGAACAGGAGCTGGGCAAGGCGCGCGAAACCGGCCAGCAGGCCGACCTGGCCGCAGCCGAGTTGCAGCAACAATTGCAGCAGCTGAGCGAGCACCAGCAGCGCGGCCAACAGCAACTGGCCCACATTGAAGCAGCCCTGGCTGACAGTGCGCCCCTCGCCGCCCTGACCAACGCCTGGCAGGCCTATCGCCCGCAGCTGCAACAGTTGCTGCAAATCGGCAACCGCCTGAACCAGGGCCGCGAAGAGCTGCCCGGCCTGCAGGCCCAGGCCAGCCAGGCCAATGCGCAACTGCAGGAACAGCGCGACGCCCTCGACGTGTTGTTCCGCGAAGCCGCAGCAGAGCCCCAGGCCCTGGCCGAGCAGCTCGACCTGCTGGGTGGCATGCTGCAAGAAAACCGCAAGCAACAACGCGCCGTGGAAGAACTGTCGCGCCTGCACGCCCGCGAGCAGGAGCTGCAACAGGGTATTCAGTCGCTGCGCGAACGCCAGCAACAGGCCCTGCAGCAACGCCAGCAACTGATTGGCGAAGGCACTGCCGCCAAGGCCGAGCTGGAAGCCGCCGAGCAGGCGCTGGCACTGACCCGGCAACTGCTGGAACGCCAGCGCCTGGCACGCAACACCAGCGTCGAAGAACTGCGTGCGCAGTTGCACGATGGCGAACCGTGCCCAGTTTGCGGCAGCGCCGAACACCCCTTCCACCAGCCTGAAGCGCTACTGCAGAGCCTTGGCCGGCATGACCAGGCCGAAGAAGCCACGGCCCTGGCCCAGGTTGAGCAATTCAATACCCGCCTGATCGAACTGCGCACCCAGGTGGGTGTGGTCAACGGCCAGATCAAGGAATACCAGCACCAACAGGCGCAACTGAACGAGCAATTGCAGCCATTGGCCGGCCAACTCGCCGCCCATGCCGTGTGGCCCGCCCTCAGCGCCCATGAAGGCAAGGCCCGCAGTGGCTGGCTGGACAGCCAGCTGCAGCGCCTCGACCAAGAGATCGTCCGCGACGAAAAACGCCAGGCCACCCTGCTGACCCTGCAACGCGATGCCGCCCGCCTGAACCAGCAGTTGCAGGCTGCCAGCGAAGCCCAACAACAGGCCCAGCGCCGCCTGGACCAACAGCATCAAGCCCTGGCCGCCGACCAGGAACGCCTCGAACAGGCCCTGGCTGATTTCGCCACCCTGCTGCCAGCGCCTGTGTTGCAGGCACTGCACGACGAGCCAGCGCACGCCTTCCTCAGCCTTGACCAGCAGATCGCCCAGCGCCAGCAACAGCTGGACCAGCAAAAGGACGAACTGCAGGAACAACAGCAACGCCAGCAACAGCTGGAGCGCCTGCTCGATCAGCAACACACCCGCGTGCAGCGCCAGCAAGACCTGCAGCAGCAGATCAACGGGCTGGCCCAGCAGATGGAAAAAGCCCGCGCCGCATTGGCCGAGTTGCTGGGTGACCACCCGCGCGCCGAAGACTGGCAGCGCCATCTGGAACAGCAGGTGGAGCAGGCCCGCACCAGCGAGGCCGAAACGGCCGAGCGCCTGCAACACGCCCGCACCCAAGCCCTGCAACTGGCCGGCGAACTCAAGGCCAACATCGCCCGCCAACAGGCGCTCGAACAGGAGCACCAGCAGTTGCAGGGGGAAATCGCCCACTGGCGCGCCGAACACCCCGAGCTGGACGACAGTGGCCTGGACCGCTTGCTGGCCATGGACGACGCGCAAATGGCTGAACTGCGCCAGCACCTGCAGGCGGCGGAAAAGGCTATCGAACAAGGCCGCGTGCTGTTGCAGGAGCGTGAACAGCGGCTGCAGCAACATGCCGCGCAAGCCAGTGTCGAGGCTACGGCCGAAGACCTGGAGCAGTCGCTGCTCGAGCTACGCGAAGTGCTGGCCAACCATGAACAGCAGTGCGCCGAGCTGCGCGCCGCCCAAGCCGAAGACCAGCGCCGTCAACAGGCGTACCAGGCCCTGGCCACGGAAATCGAGCACGCCCATCAGCAGTGGCAGCGCTGGGCGCGGCTCAATGCGCTGATCGGCTCGGCCTCTGGCGATGTGTTCCGCAAGATCGCCCAGGGTTACAACCTCGACCTGCTGCTGCACCATGCCAACAGCCAATTGCGCCAGCTGGCGCGTCGTTACCGCTTGAAACGTGGCGGCAGCGCCCTCGGCCTGCTGGTGCTGGACACCGAAATGGGCGACGAGTTGCGCTCGGTGCATTCGCTGTCGGGCGGTGAAACCTTCCTGGTCTCGCTGGCCCTGGCCCTTGGCCTGGCGTCGATGGCGTCGAGCACCTTGCGCATCGAATCGTTGTTCATCGACGAAGGCTTCGGCAGCCTCGACCCAGAGTCGCTGCAACTGGCCATGGATGCCCTCGACGGCCTGCAGGCACAAGGCCGCAAGGTGGCGGTGATCTCCCACGTGCAGGAGATGCATGAGCGGATCCCGGTGCAGATCCAGGTACGCCGCCAGGGCAACGGCCTGAGTGACGTCGAGGTGTGCGGGTGATCCTCTACTCGTTTCGCCGCTGCCCTTGGGCCATGCGCGCGCGCCTGGCCTTGCGCTACGCCGGGTGCGAGGTGCAGATCGAAGAAGTGGCGATGAAGCACAAGCCCGCCGCGCTGCTGGCCTTGTCGCCCAAGGGCACGGTGCCGGTGCTGGACACCGGGGCGGGTGTGCTGGAGGAAAGCCTGGACATCATGCGCTGGGCACTGCAACGCAACGACCCGCAGGACTGGCAGCTACTGGCCGACCCTGCGGCGGCGCAACAGGCTGAGGCGCTGATCGCCCGAAACGACAGCACGTTCAAGGCGCAGGTGAACCTGTACAAGTACGCCGAGCGCTACCCCGAACATAGCCGCGAGCACTACCGCCAGCAGGCCGAAGCCTGGCTGGCGGAGCTCGAGGCTTTGCTCGAAGGGCGTGCTTACCTGCTGGCCGATCACCCGAGCCTTGCCGATGCCGCCTTGTTGCCCCTGATGCGCCAGTTTGCCGGGGTCGAACCGCAGTGGTTCGCCGAGGCGGCTTATCCGCGGGTGCGGAGCTGGCTGGAGGGCTGGCTGGGGTCGGATCTGTTCAAGGCAGTGATGGCGCGATAGCTATCAGACATGGCGCGAAACCTGTGGGAGCGGGCTTGCCCGCGAACCAGGGCGAAGCCCTGGCCATACACCGCGGTGTCTGCTTCGCGGGCAAGCCCGCTCCCACAGGTTCAGTGCTCACAGGCGAATCAGTGGCTGTGCTTGCCACTCAACGCCGCATAAAAATTTGCGCTCTGACGCAGGTACTGCTCGGTATAGCTGTGGGCAGAGGACGCCTTGCTGCGGGTGTCGGCATGGGCATGCGTCGGCAACACGACCGAAGCGGAAATGGCGGATGCGGCGATGACCGGGAAGAGATTGAAGTTCATGTGGGCTGACCTCGACGGCGGTGGTTTGACGTTGGCCCGTTTGGGCCTTGGGTCAAACTTACGCCGCCAAGGTCACGCGTAGAAATTCATTGCGACAGTAACCATTATCACGCTGATCGATAGTCGCTCGAAACGGTCACTCGATGAACTTCAGGTCCGACGGCGCAGCCTGCGGCAGCGTCTGTACCGTCTCACCGAGCTTGCCGCTACGCGGGTCACGGCGCATGACCACGATCTGGTCACTCTTCTGGTTGGCCACCAACAGGAAGTTGTCGCTAGGGTCGAGGGCAAATTCACGAGGGTGATCGCCCTCCACCGAACGGCGTTGCAAGAACGCCAACTGGCCATCGTCCTTGCCCACGCTGAAGGCCACGATCTCATTGGCCGTGCCGCGATTGCTCACGTACAAGAAGCGCCCATCCGCCGACAGGTGCAGGCCGCCAGCGGCCTTGGCCGCAGCGTCCTGGTGGTCCGTCAGGGGTAGACGCTGGCGCTCGACCAGGTTGCCGTTCTGCACATCGAACACCACCACCTCAGCGCTCATTTCCAAGGTCAGGTAGGCGTGTCGCCCCTTGGCGTCGAACAGCAGGTGGCGCGGGCCGCTGCCCGGCGGCAGGGCCACCGACGCCGGTATCGCCGGCGTGAGCGGGTGGTCTGTGCTGGCACCGTCGTAACGGTAGATGAACACCTTGTCGGCGCCCAGGTCGCAGGCATACAGGTGCTGGCCGTCCGGCGACAGCACCAGCGAATGCACATGGGCGCCGGCCTGGCGTTCCGGGTTTACGCCGCTTGGTTTATGGCGGGCTTGCTGCACCACGTCCTTGAGCTTGCCGTCCTTTGCCACCGGGATCACCACCAGGCTGCCGCCGGGGTCTGGCTTGACGGCGTAGTTGGCAACGAACAGGAAGCGCTGGTCGCGACTGAGGCTGGCGTGGGTCGGCTCGTCGCCTCGGGTGGCCACCTGGTTGAGCGGTTTGATCTCGCCTTTGCGGCTCACGCTGAAACTGCTGACGTGGCCTTGCGCGGTTTCGTTGACTGCAAACAGTTGCCGTTGGTCGGCCGAGAGCACTAGCCAGGAAGGGTTCTCGCTCTGGACCACCTGTTGCGGGGTCGGCGCGATCTGGCCTGTCTTGCTGTCGAACAGGTAGCGGTAGATGCCTTGGCTCTGGCCATCGGTGTAGCTGCCCACCAGCAGCGTGGCGGCGTGGGCGTTGATTGTCAGGCTCATCAGGCTAGCGGTCAGCAGGCTCGTCCAGATCCGGTTCATCGTGGTCTTCATCCGGGGCGCGAAAGGCACTCATACAGACTAGACGATGCTCGCCCTGGGCACCGTTGAGCGTCCACTCGTCACCCGTGGCAGTGGCGGCAGCGATCTGCTCGGGGGTGAAGTTCCAGCGACGCAGCTGGCGGCCGTCCATGCATTCGACGGTGAGGCCGGTTTCGTTGGACGTGAAATCGAAGGCGTGCAGGCCATCGATCAGCAGCATGTCGCAGGTTTGGAGGGCGGTGGCGAGGGGGGACATGAGGGTACCAATTGGGAAAAGAGCGACAGTATAGCGACATGGCACCTGTGGGAGCGGGTTTACCCGCGAATGCGTCGGCGAATGCACCACCGTATTCGCGGGTGAACCCGCTCCCACAGGCCCTCTACAGCCCCCTCACTTAATGGGCAAAAATGGACCCGCCCTCCTTGCCCACCATCTTCTCAGGCTTGATCAGGAACCGCGCCAGCGCTGGCAACAGCCACAGCGCACCGAACATGTTCCACAGCAGCATGAAGGTCAGCATCAAGCCCATGTCGGCCTGGAACTTGATCGCCGAGAAGATCCAGGTGCACACACCAATGGCCAGGCACAACCCGGTGAACAACACCGCCTTGCCGGTCGAGCGCAGGGTTTCGTAATAGGCTTCCTGCAACGGCAGGCCTGCACGCAGGAAGCTTTCCAGGCGGCTGTAGATGTAAATGCCATAGTCCACGCCGATGCCCACACCCAAGGCCACCACCGGCAACGTCGCGACCTTCACACCAATGCCCATGTAGGCCATGAGCGCATTGCCCAGCACCGAAGTCAGCACCAGTGGCAGGACGATACACAGGGTTGCGGCGAACGAGCGGAAGGTGATCAGGCACATCACCGCGACGCAGATGTACACCAGCACCAGAATGGTCAGTTCGGCCGACTTGATCACCTCGTTGGTGGCCGCCTCGATCCCGGCGTTACCGGCCGCCAGCAGGAACTGCAGGCCCTCTTTGTTGTGGCTGTCGGCAAAGGCCTTGGCGGCTGCGGTGACGCGCTCCAGGGTCTCGGCCTTGTGGTCGTTGAGGAACACCAGCACCGGCGCCAGCGAGCAGTCGGCGTTGTACAGGCCGTCGGCGCGGGCGATGGAGTTGTTGAGGATGTCCGGGTTGCGTGACAGGGTCTCCCATTTCAGGCTGCCCTCGTTCATGCCCTTGATCACCTGCTTGGACACGGTCACCAGCGAGATCGCCGACTGCACACCCGGGGTGTTATCCATGGTCCACATCAGCTCGTCTATCGGCGCCATGGTCGAGTGGATCGAGCAGCTTTCCGACGGCGTCTTGACCATGATCACCAGCACGTCCGAGCTGGTCGAATAGTTGCTGATGATGAAGTTGTTGTCCTGGTTGTAGCGCGAGTCCGGGCGCAGCTCCGGCGCGCCCTGGTCGAGGTCACCGATTTTCAGGTTCTGGCTGTACCAGAGGCCACCGGCGAACATCACCAAGGCCACGGCAACAGACACCGGCGCCACCTTGGCGCTGGCGAAGTTGGACAGCAGGCGCCAGAACGGGTGCTCGCGGGTCGCGTCCTTCTTGCTGCGCTCGACCGCCTTCTTGCTGATGCCGACATAGGAAATCGCCACCGGCAGCAAGATCAGGTTGGTAAAGACGATCACCGCGACGCCGATCGAGGCGCCGATGGCCAACTCGCGAATGACCCCGATGTCGATGATCAGCAGGGTGATGAAGCCCACTGCGTCAGCAAGGATGGCGATCATCCCCGGCAGGAACAGCTGGCGGAACGTGCGCCGGGCAGCGGTCAGTGCGTTGTCGGCGCCGCTCGACTGCAAGGCGATGCCGTTGATCTTCTGCACCCCGTGGGAAATGCCGATGGCGAAGATCAGGAAGGGTACCAGCATCGAATACGGGTCGAGGCCGAAGCCCACCGCATGCATCAAGCCCAGCTGCCAGACCACCGCGACCAGGGTGGTGATGAGCACAGCGATGGTGCTGCGGATGCACCAGGTAAACCAGTACAGCAGCACCCAGGTGATGCCCAGGGCCACGCCAAAGAACATCGCCACCATCACCAGGCCGTCGATCAGGTCGCCGACCTTCTTGGCGAAGCCAACGATATGGATCTTCACGTTGGGGTTCTGCGCCTGGAACTTGTCGCGAATCTTCTCTTCGAGCAGGTGCGAGAACTGCTGGTAGTCGAGCTTGACCTGCTTGCCTTGGTCCTGCGGGTCGGGGTAGCTCTCCAGCAGCGGCACATCAACGATGCTGGACTTGAAGTTGTTACCCACCAGGCGCCCGACCTGGCCGGACTTGAGCACGTTGTCGCGCAAGGCATCGAGGCTTTCGGCCGAGCCGTTGTAGGTATTGGGGATCACCTCGCCACCGGAGAAGCCCTCTTCGGTCACCTCGGTCCAGCGCACGCTGGGGCTCCACAGCGACTTCAGCCCGGCGCGGTCGACGCCAGGGATGTAGAACACCTCGTCATGGATCTGGCGCAGGGTCTCCATGTAGTCCTTGTCGAAGATGTCACCGTTGACCGCCTCCACCGAAATACGCACGGTGTTGCCGAGGTTGGCCAGGTCGTTGCGGTGCTCCATCATCTGTTCGATGAACGGGTGCTCGAGCGGGATCATCTTCTCGAAACTGGTCGAGGGGCGGATCTGCGTGGCCTGCCAGAACAGGAAAATGCTGACCAGCACGCACAGGGCGATGACCACGGGGCGGTTGTTGAAGATCAGGCGTTCGAGCAGCGTGGCCTTGTCCTGGTGATGCGGGTGCATGGTGATGCTCTCCCTGCTGGTCATGGACGCGCCTCCTTGGCAGCCTGGTCGGCGCCTTCGGCGGTGGCCAGGTGCACGCCCCCCTGCCCCACCAGCAGCAAGCCGCCGGTTGTCAGGCCGGTGACGCCGGCCAGGGCGATGCGGTCGGCACGGTTGTAGACGCTGAAGGTTTGCCCGTCGTCATGGCTGCGCAACACGCTGCCGCCGTTACCGACCAGCACCACGCCGCCATCCTCGACAAGCGTAGCGCTTGCCAGGCCGAATTCGAGCGTGCCGCGCGCGGCCTTGAGTTCGATCGGCTGCCAGCTGTCGCCGAAGTCGGTAGAACGGAACAAGTTGCCGCGCAGGCCATAGGCCAAAAGCGTCTTAGGCTGGGCGGTTCCCATCACACCGAACAGCGAGCCCTCGTAAGGGCCGTCGACCTTGGACCAAGTCTGGCCGTTGTCGCCTGAACGGAACATGCTGCCCTGCTCGCCGACGATGAACAGGCCGGCGTCCTTGATTACGGCGATGCCGTTAAGGTGCAGTTGGTCGGCGTTGTCCAGGCGTTCGGCAACGTCCTGCCAGTGCTGGCCGCCGTCGGTGGTTTCCAGCAGTGCGCCATAGGCACCCACGGCAAAACCGTGCTGGGCGTCGAGGAAGGTGACGTCGAGCAGCGGGGCTTCGCGGGACAGGTCTTCGAATTGCTTGCTCCAGGTCGCGCCGCCATCGGTACTGGCGAGGATCTGCGCATCGTGGCCGACAGCCCAGCCGCGCTTGTCGTCGAGGAAGAACACGGCAGTGAGCAGCTGCCGGGTGGGTACCCGGGCCTGGGTCCAGGTCTTGCCCTGGTCGTCGGAGAACAGGATATGACCGCGATCACCGACCACGACCAGGCGCTTGCCGGCCTGGGCGGCGTCGATCAGCAGGCTCTGACTGGCCTTGGCCGATTCGGTCGAGTATTCGTCGGCAGGCGCCGCTTGCGCGGTGTCCGCCCACATCCCAAGTGCCAGCGCCAGCACCGCGCCAGCCGCCAACGGCCAGGCACCACGCCTGGCCTGCGTCATCACACGCTCCCTCATGACCGTCCCCTGTTGTGTTCTTCTTGGTGGGTCTGTGCGTTGAAAAGCCTGTGTTAGAGGCTTGTGGGGATCGTATCGGGGAAGGCTGAAGAATTACAACGAACGGGACGTTATGTTTTGTTAACCGCCCAAAAGCTTCGCGGGACAAGCCCGCTCCCACAGGTAGTGCACAGTACCTGTGGGAGCGGGCTTGTCCCGCGAAAGGGCCCGTTCAGGCTATCGAGCACTCACGCCAAGCTCTTGCTCACCACCTCATACACATCACTGGACAGCGCCCCAGAAGCCAGAATCCGCTCCAGCTCACCCTTCATCAGCGCCTGACGCGCGTCGTCGTACTTGCGCCAGCGGGTCAGCGGTGCCAATTGACGCGAAGCAATCTGCGGGTTCAGCGCATTCAGCTCGATCACCAGGTCCGCCAGGAAGCGATAACCCGAACCATCGGCCGCATGGAAGTTGACCAGGTTCTGCCCGGCAAACGCCCCCACCAACGCCCGCACCTTGTTCGGGTTTTTCAGGGTAAACGCCGGGTGCTGCATCAGCGCCTTGACCCGGACCAGCCCGCCTGGCAGCGAACTGGCGGCCTGCACGCTGAACCACTGGTCCATGACCAACGGGTTGTCCTTGAAGTGCTCGGCGAAGGTTTCCAGCGCCTTGGCCCGCTCGGCTTCGAACGGCGAGTTGACCAGCACCGCCAGGGCGGTCAGGCGCTCGGTCATGTTGTCGCACTGGTCGAACTGCTCCAGGGTCGCCTCCAGCACCTGCGGCTTGCCGCTGAGCATCAGGTACGACAGGGCGATGTTCTGCAGGCTGCGGCGGGCGAAGTGCTCGGCCGCGGCGACGTAGGCCGTGCTGCGCGAGACCTCGCGGTGCGCCTGGTAGCGGGCCCACAGGCCATCGAACAGCTGCTCGGCGATCTGCTGGCGGGCGAACTCGCGGGCGGCGTGAATGGCATCGACGTCAGCTACCTGGCTGATTTCGGTGAGGTAGGCTTCGCCTGGCAGCGAGAGCATCTCGGCGACCATGGCGGCGTCCAGCGATTCGTTGCCCAGCACGGTACCGAGGGCGGTGATCAGGCGCGGGTCGAGCTTCAACGCTTCGCCACGTAGATGCTGGCCGATCAGTTCTTGAAGCACCTGCACCGACAGCTGTTGGCCCGCTTCCCAGCGGTTGAAACCATCGCTGTCATGCTGCATCAGGAACATCAGCTGGTCGCGGTCGTACGGGAAGCTCAACTTCACCGGCGCGCTGAAGCCTCGCAGCAGCGAGGGCAGCGGCTTGGCCGTGAGGCCTTCGAAGGTGAAGGTTTGCTCCGCCTCGGTCACCGACAGCACGCGGCTGGTGCCGCCAGCCGCGGCCTCACCCGCCAGGCGCAGCGGCAGGTCGTTGCCTTTGGCATCCAGCAGGCCCAGCTCGACCGGGATCACGAACGGCAGCTTCTCGGCCTTGTCCGGGGTCTGCGGGCAGCTCTGGCGGAAGGTCAGGCTGTAAGTCTGGGCGCCTGCATCATAGGCTTCGCTGACTTCCAGGCGCGGCGTGCCCGCCTGGTTGTACCAGCGTTTGAACTGGGTCAGGTCAACGCCGTTGGCATCTTCCATGGCCTTGATGAAGTCGTCGGTGGTCACCGCCTGGCCATCGTGGCGTTCGAAGTACAGGTCGCTACCCTTACGGAAGCCCTCGGCCCCCAGCAGGGTGCGGACCATGCGTACAACCTCGGCACCCTTTTCGTACACAGTCAGGGTGTAGAAGTTGGAGATTTCGATGAAGCTGTCCGGGCGTACCGGGTGGGCCATGGGGCCGGCATCTTCGGCGAACTGGTGGGTCCGCAGGTAAGCGACGTCTTCGATGCGCTTGACCGTGCGCGAGTTCATGTCGGCGCTGAACTCGGCGTCGCGGAACACCGTGAAGCCTTCCTTGAGCGACAGCTGGAACCAGTCACGGCAGGTGACGCGGTTGCCCGACCAGTTGTGGAAGTACTCGTGGGCCACCACGCCTTCGACACGCTGGTGGGCGGCGTCGGTGGCAGTTTCGGCCCGGGCCAGCACACAGCTGGAGTTGAAGATGTTCAGGCCCTTGTTTTCCATGGCGCCCATGTTGAAGTCGTTGACCGCGACGATCATGAAGATGTCCAGGTCGTACTCGCGGCCATAGACTTCTTCGTCCCAGCGCATGGACTTCTTCAGGCTGACCATGGCGTGGTCGCACTTGTCGATGTTCTCGGGTTCGACGTAGATGCGCAGGGTCACATCGCGGCCCGACTGGCGCACGAAATTGTCCTCGACGCACCAGAGGTCACCGGCCACCAGGGCGAACAGGTAGGCCGGTTTCATGAACGGGTCTTCCCACGTTGCCCAATGGCGGCCGTCTTCTGCCGGCCCGCTGCCGATGGGGTTACCGTTGGACAGCAGCACCGGGTAGCGATGCTGCTCGGCGATCACCGTGGTGGTGAAGGTGCTCATCACGTCCGGGCGGTCGAGGTAGTAGGTGATCTTGCGGAAGCCCTCGGCCTCGCACTGGGTGCAGAACATCTTGCCGGACTTGTACAGGCCTTCCAGCGCGGTGTTGCTCTCGGGGTGGATCTTCACGCTGGTGTCGAGGGTAAAACGCTCTGCCTTGGGCTGCACGGTCAGGCTGTCGGCTTCGAGCTGGTAATCGCTCGCCTGCAGCTCGGCATCGTCCAGCGAAGCGCGCAGCAGCTCAAGCTGCTGGCCGTCGAGCACCAACGGCGGCAGGCCGGCACCGCGTGCCGGGTTGCGGCGCATGACCAGTTGCGCATGGACCAGGGTGTGGTCCTCGAACAGCTCGAAGGTCAGGTGCGTCTCGTCGATCAGGTACTCGGGCGCCTGGTAGTCCTTGAGGTAGATCACTTGCGGTTGTTCGGTACGCATGTGCAGGTCCTTTTTACTGGAGCACGGCCAACTGGTAGGCCGTGTACTTGCGAATGTTGATCACGCCGGTGTCGAAGATCAGGTACTGGCCCTTGATGCCCAGCAGCGTGCCTTCCACTACCGGGTTCTTGTCCAGGTTGAAGCTGACGATCTTCGTCGGGTAGGCCTCGACCGGGTAACGCATCTGCACCACTTCGGCATCCGGCAGCGGCTGAATCGCCTGCAAGCCGAAGCGCCCTTGCAGCTCGCGCAGGCCGTCGGCGCAGGCATCGAAAATCTGTTCACGAATGGCCACCAGGTCCAGCGCTTCGGCGTCACCCTTGAGCAGGGCGCGCCAGTTGGTGCGGTCCGGTACCTGGCTGCGCAGCACGTCTTCGACCAGGCCCGACTGCTGGCGGGTGGCCACGCGCATGATCGGCAGCGCCTGGCTGGCACCCTGGTCGAGCCAGCGCGTGGGCAGCTGGGTGGCGCGGGTAATACCGACCTTGACCCCTGACGAGTTGGCCAGGTAGACCACGTGGTCGGTCATGCAGAACTGCTCGCCCCAGGACGGTTCGCGGCAGGTACCGGCGTCATAGTGGCAGCGTTCCGGGGCCATGATGCACACGTCGCACTGGGCCAGCTTGGTCATGCACGGGTAGCAGTAACCCTGACTGAAGCTGGTCTTGGTGCGCTTGCCGCAATGGCTGCAGTGAATGGCGCCGAGGTACTCGAGGCGCAAGCGCTGGCCGATCAACGGGTTGACCGGCACCTGCTCTTCACCCAGGCGAAAGCTGTATTGCACGACCGGTGCTTCAAGGCGCACCGCCATCTTGCTCAAAGAGCCACGAGCGAGTTCGATCAATGTACCGAGTCCGACTTGAACAGAATGTTAGCGATTGGCGCAGACTTCGAGGCGCACTCTTGCGGCCCCATGTAGCCGGTACGCTGGTCTTCGGGGAGGTTTTTCATTTCCCAGGCGATCACCGCCTGCAGCGACAGCTCTTTCTGCTCGGCAGTGAGCTTGCGGCCATCGGACCATTTGCCGATTTCCACGGCCGTTTTCAGGCTCTCGTAGATCTCGGGAGTAATGTTTTCGATCATTTGCGCGAAAGTGGACATAGCGTCTCCTAATTCAAGCCGACAGTTTACGCCGGGCCATGCCGCCACCCAAGAGCCCTGTCAGGCATCCGATGAGCAGGCCGCCGACGTGGGCGGCGTTGGCGATTTGGCCGAAGCCGAGCTGGCCGACCACGCCGGTCAGGCACACCACCAGCCAGATGAGCATCATCACCAGCACGCCCTTGGGCAGGTTGAAGTGCGGGTTGGGCGCCAGCCACTGGTACAGCCAGATGTGCCCGAGCAGGCCGTACAGCACCCCAGAAAGGCCGCCGAACAGGCTCGCGCCACTGGTGTAGTGCTGGGCCAGGTTGGAAACCAGGCTGAACAACAGGGTCAGGCCCAGCAACAGCCATGGCCCCTGGCGCAGCTCGATGCGCTTGCCCAGTTCCCAGTACCACAGGCTGTTCATGGCCAGGTGCAGCACGCCGAAATGCAGCAGCATCGGCGACACCAGGCGCCACCATTGGCCTTCGGCGAGGCCTTGGGCCAGCGGGGTGAAGTAGAGGTAGTCGCCCTGCACGCGGAAGTCGAGGAAGGTGAACCAGCCAATGGTCGAAAAATTGTCGCCAAGGCCGGTGATGCCGGCAACGATGAAGCACAGCAGCAGGACAGCGGCGGTGACCTTGCAGGCGCTTACCTGGTCTTTCAGGGAGGGCTGTGTGGGGGCACTCGCGGCTGAATCCCCTTCCACAGGGGCCTGCGCAAGCTCAAGGTCGGCGTTACCGTCGGGATAGCGCTGGTAGAGCTGCAGCACATCCTGGGCCAGCGTGTCGGGGGCCCACAGCACTTGGACTTCACCTTCTTCACTGACCCGGTGTGGCACCTGCAAGCGTTGCAGCAGGTGCACGAAGCCGCTGAGGTCGACCGACAGCGGCAGGCGCATCACTTCGATTATGTTCATTGATTGGCCTGTGGGCGGTCGACGTCGACCCAGACGAACTTGTGCGGGTCGATACGGGTTTCATCATCCAGCCGATAGGCGACCAGCTTGCCGTAAAGCACCGCGCTGTAGTCGAGGCAGGCCAAGTTGTCGCGGATCGGCGCCGGGCGGCCGCTGCGCCAGTAGTGGCCGACGAACAACAAAGGCTCGTCCTCGGCATAGCGCAGCAAGGCGTTCTTCTGGGTATGGCTCAGGGGCGTGCTGGCGACGGCTTCAGGCAGCGCATCGGGCTGGAACACGATGTCGCCATAGGTTTGCGGGTCTTCTTCCCAGAACTTGGTGCGGAAGAAGGCGCGGGTCAGGCCATCGCCACCGGTCAGGGTCAAGCCGTCCGGCAGGCGCATGTCGGTGCCCCGCAGCAGGCGATTGCACACGGTGGCGGCAAAGCTGCCGGGCACAACCGAGGCCTGGATGAAATGTTCGTCGATACGCCCGTCCGGGTATTGCTGGCGCAGCGGCTCGATCAGCCGTGGGTCCCAGCAGGCATGCACCAGGCGGAAACGCCCGGCGTCGACGAACAGCGGCAGTTCGTAGAACCAGTTGACGAAGTCATGCCAGTCGCCGGGGTGGTGGGCGAACTGCGTGAGGGTCTCGTCGATCAGCCGGGCGTGACGTGGCGTGTGTTCGCGCACATGGGCCTTGCCGCTGCCAGGCAGCGCCGGGGTGACCCAGCCCAGGGCGTTGTACTCATGGTTGCCCATGATGCAGAACGCCTGGCCGGCCTCGACCATGTCGTGCACGATGTGCAATGCCTCGCGGATGCGCGGCCCACGGTCGACGATGTCGCCCAGGAACAATGCCTGGCGCCGCGGGTGACGCCAGACGCCGGCCACGCGCTTGTAACCGAGGGCGTCGAGCAAGCGTTCAAGGGTCAGCGCACAGCCATGCACGTCACCGATGATGTCAAAACTTCGCGCCGGATCGAGCATCAGTCGTCCCTGCTTCCAAGGCGGCTGCCCCAGCCGAGTTTGGTACGGCACACTTCGTAGTAGTTATGGTCCAGCGGGTGGATCAGGCGCAGCTTCTGCGGTTTCTTGCTCACCGTGATGGTGTCGCCAGGGGCGCAGGTGAAGTGGTTCTGGCCGTCACAGGACACCTGCGGGTAAATCTGCAGGTCCTTGGCCACGACAATCTTCAGTTCGCTGTTGCCGTCCACCACGATCGGCCGGCCCGACAGGGTATGCGGGTACATCGGCACGATGACGATAGCGTCGAGCTTGGGGTGCATGATCGGGCCGCCAGCCGACAACGCGTAGGCGGTCGAGCCGGTTGGGGTGGCAACGATCAGGCCATCGGCCTTCTGGCTGCAGACGAACTGGCCGTCGATGTAGATTTCGAACTCGATCATCCGCGTCGACTTGCCGGGGTGCAAGACCACGTCGTTGAGCGCATCGCCCTGGCCGATGGCCTCGTGGTGACGGCGCACTTCGGCCTGCAGCAGGAAGCGGTTTTCTACCAGGTAGTGGCCGTCGAGCACTTCGGCGACCTTTTCTTCCAGCTCGTCAGGGCGGATGTCGGTGAGAAAGCCCAAGTTGCCGCGGTTGATGCCGAGCACCGGGATGTTGTGCCGGGCCAGCGCGCGGGCGGCGCCGAGCAGGCTGCCGTCACCGCCGACGACGATGACCAGGTCGCAGACCTCGCCCAGCAGCTTGCGCGTGGACGTCTGCAGGCCGTGGCCGGGCAGGACTTCGGCGATAGTGTCCTCGAGGATCACGTGCAGGTGGCGCTCGAGGAGGAATTTTTTCAGTCGGCGAATGGTGTCGAGCACCTGCGAGCTGCCAAGGCGTCCGATGATACCGATATTGCGAAATTGCTCCATGGGGCTCCTGCGAGGCTCTGCGGCGGGTGACTATGCGCCGATTATGGGCGAAACGACCGGGTAGCGGCAAACCGGCTATGCTCGCTGGATGATGCCTTTCGCCGAACTCCACGACTTGCCTCTCCAGTTGCGCCGCCCGGCCGTGCGCGACCTGGCCTGGGCATTGCTGTCGCCCCCGCTGCTGAGCGCCCCGCCCTGCCCCCAGCGCCACCCGTTGGCCGGCAGCGCCTGGGCCGATGATCCGCAACGCCTGAAAGCCTGGCTGCTGGCGCTGGATACCAATGAGCAACCGCTGCGCGACAGGCTGGCGCGGCTGACCAGTCGGCGGCTGGGCCTGTACTACGAATGCCTCTGGCAGTTCGCCCTGGGCCAGGCGCCGGGCCTTGAGTTGCTGGCGGCAAACCTGGCGATTCGCGCAGGCGGGCAGACGTTGGGTGAGCTGGACATTCTGTTGCGGGATGACGAGGGGGTGCAGCATTTCGAGTTGGCCATCAAGTTTTACCTGGGGCCGACCCACAGCGATGGCCGAGACCCGACGCAATGGCTTGGCCCAGGTTGCCATGACCGGCTGGGGATCAAACTGGCGCACCTGACTGGGCATCAGTTGCCGATGTCCAGTGGCGCACAGAGCCGCGCGGCCTTGGCCGGGCTTGGCGTGCAGCAGGTGCAGGCGCATCTGTGGCTGGCCGGTTACCTGTTCTACCCATGGCCTGGGCAGGCAGAACCGCCCGCGGGGGCCAACCCACTGCACCTGCGCGGGCGCTGGTTGCGGCGGCGGGATTGGTCGATGGCCACTGGCGAACGGTGGCAGCCTTTGCCCCGCGATGCCTGGTTGGCACCGGCGCGGGTCGAGGCGGATGAGTGCTGGACGGCACTGCAGTTCGGGGCCTGGCTGCAGGGGCTGGATGAGCATGCGCCGGCGCAGATGCTGGTCAGGCTGGAGCAAGAAGCCGAGGGTGCCTGGCATGAAGTGGAGCGGGTGTTTTTGGTGGCTGATAGCTGGCCACTTTTGCCCACGCGATGATTCTGCCCGCGAAGAGGCCGGTACAAGCAACACAATTTTCACCGACCTGGAGCAAAGATTGGTTCCCTCAAGCGGATACAGTGAGTGCTGAGCGCCACCAAGAGCGCCACTACAAGACCTGATGACGAGGATCCTCCATGGTTTCATCTACCCCCACACAACATTACGCGCGCCTGTCCATCGCCCTGCATTGGCTGATGCTGGTGCTACTGGCCGTCGTATACGCCTGCATCGAGTTTCGCGGCCTGTTCCCCAAGGACAGCGCCGAGCGCAATCTGATGAAGGACCTGCACTTCATGCTGGGCCTGACCGTATTCGTGCTGGTCTGGCTGCGCCTGGCCGTGCGCCTGAGCCGCCCCACCCCGCCCATCCTGCCCAAGCCACCGGCCTGGCAGACCGGCCTTGCCCACCTGATGCACCTGGCGCTGTACCTGCTGATGATCGGCCTGCCCCTGGCCGGCTGGCTGATTTTGAGCGCCGCCGACAAGCCAGTCCCCTTCTACGGGCTGGAACTGCCACACCTCATCGGCGCGGACCCAGACCAGGCCAAATTCATCAAAGGCTGGCATGAACGTATCGGCAGCTGGGGTTACTGGCTGATCGGCCTGCATGCATTGGCCGGGCTATATCACCACTACGTGCAGCGCGACAACACGCTGCTGCGCATGCTGCCCTACAAATAACCGCGTCGGCCTTGCAGACCACCGGTATGCAGCACGATCAGGCGGGTGCCGGGCGCGAACAGGCCGGCCTCGACCTGCTCGCGTAGCGCCAGCAGGGCCTTGCCGGTGTAGAGCGCTTCCAGCGGCACGCCTGTGTGCCGCTCGCATGCGTCGATGAACGCCAGCAGTTCGTCGTCGATCCGAGCGAAACCGCCTCGGCAGGCATCATGCAGTTGATAGCCACTGCCGCCGGCCAGATCCATCACAACGTCCGGCACGCCGTGATCGCGGGGCACCGCCAGCGCGCCGTGCACGTCATGCGCGCCCGCCTCTTCCAGCACCAGGCCGGCCAACGTTGTACCGGTACCCACGGCCAGCCACCAGGCGCAGTAATCGTCCCAACCGATCTCGGCCAGTTGCGCGCGCGCCTGCGCGACGATCAACCCGCAACCCTGCGCGCCGGCCAAGCCGCCGCCGCCTTCGGGGATGCAGTGCCAACCAGGGTAGCGTGCCTGCCAGGGTTGCCAGAAACCCGCCTCATGACGGGCGCGGTAGCCGCCATAGCCGAGCCAGTGCACGTGCATGCCCAACGCCTGCAGATCGCGCACCGTGGGCGTGTCCTGGGGGTGGCCACGCAGCAGGCCGGCCGTGGCGAAGCCAAAGCGTTTGCCGGCAGCGGCCAGGGCATGAAGGTGGTTGGAGTGGCTGCCGCCGAGGCTGATCAGGCCAGGGGCACCTGATTCATGAGCGTGCTGGAGGTGGTGGCGCAGCTTGAACCACTTGTTGCCGCTGATCAGGGGGTCGATCAGGTCCAGGCGCAGAATGGCGACTTCGACCTTGGCACTCTGTAGCCAGGGCAGGTTCAAGGGGTGTAGAGGAGCCTGGGGCAGGTCGAGAAAATCGATAGACATGGATCGGGGCCTGAAGCGAAGGCTTCAGTTTATCAGCGAACATCGGGGGCCGCTTCGCGGCCCCCGGCTATCTCAAAGCTCGGCAGCCAACCGCGAGCCTTGGTTGATCGCCCGCTTGGCATCCAACTCGGCCGCCACATCCGCGCCACCAATCAAGTGCACCGACTGGCCTGCGGCCAGCAAGCCTTCGTGCAACGCTCGCAGCGGCTCCTGCCCGGCACAGATCACCACGTTGTCCACCGCCAGCAATTGCGGCTCACCACCGCCGACCCGAATATGCAAGCCGGCATCATCGATACCCAGGTACTCCACGCCGTTGAGCATCTGCACCTGCTTGTTCTTCAGCCCCGTCCGGTGGATCCAGCCGGTGGTCTTGCCCAACCCGTCGCCGACCTTGGACTGCTTGCGCTGCAGCAGATACACCTGGCGTGCCGGCGCGTGCGGCGCAGCCTTGATGCCGGCCACACCACCGCGGGCCTCGAGCTGGGTGTCGATGCCCCACTCTTTCCAGAACGCCTCGCGGTCTTGGCTGCTGGCCACGCCCTGGTGCACCAGGTATTCGGACACATCGAAACCGATGCCACCCGCGCCAATCACCGCGACAGCCTGGCCGACTGGCTTACGCTGGAGCAGCACGTCCAGGTAGCTGAGCACCTTGGCATGCTCGACCCCCGGGATCGCCGGCGTACGCGGCGCGATGCCGGTGGCCAGGATGACCTCGTCGAAGCCGCCGTCCACCAGCGCCTGTACATCGACGCGGGTGTTCAGGCGCAGGTCTACGCCAGTGCTGCTCAGCTTGTTACGGAAATAGCGCAGGGTCTCGAAGAACTCTTCCTTGCCCGGCACCCGCTTGGCCACGTTGAACTGCCCGCCGATCTCGCCAGCGGCATCGAACAAGGTCACCTGGTGGCCCCGCTCGGCGGCCACGGTGGCGGCAGCCAGGCCGGCCGGGCCAGCACCGACAACGGCAATACGCTTCACGGTGCGCACAGGCAGGTAGTTGAGTTCGGTCTCGTAGCAGGCGCGCGGGTTGACCAGGCAACTGGTCAGCTTGCCGCCGAAGGTGTGGTCCAGGCAGGCTTGGTTGCAACCGATGCAGGTGTTGATCTGGTCAGCGCGCCCAGCAGCGGCCTTGTTGACGAAGTCCGGGTCGGCCAGGAACGGCCGGGCCATCGAAACCATGTCGGCATCGCCTTCGGCGAGCACCGCCTCGGCGACTTCCGGGGTGTTGATGCGGTTGGTGGTGATCAGCGGGATGCGCACGGTGCCACGCAGCTTGGCGGTGACCTTGCTGAACGCCGCCCGCGGCACTTTGGTGGCGATGGTCGGGATACGCGCTTCGTGCCAACCGATACCGGTATTGATCAGGGTCGCCCCCGCCTGCTCGATGGCCTTGGCCAGCAGCTCGATTTCGTCCCAGGTGCTGCCACCTTCGACCAGGTCGAGCATCGATAGGCGGAAGATGATGATGAAGTTCGGGCCCACCGCGCCGCGCACACGGCTGACGATCTCGACGGCCAGGCGCATGCGGTTTTCATAGCTGCCCCCCCACCTGTCGGTACGGTGGTTGGTGTGGGCGGCCAGGAACTGGTTGATGAAGTAGCCTTCCGAACCCATGATCTCGACGCCGTCATAGCCGGCCCGCTGGGCCAGCGCGGCGCAATTGACGAAGTCGGCGATCTGTTTCTCGATGCCTGCTTCGTCCAGTTCTTTGGGCTTGAACGGGTTGATCGGCGCCTGGATGGCGCTGGGCGCGACCTGGCGCGGGCTGTAAGCATAGCGCCCGGCATGGAGGATCTGCAGGCAGATCTTGCCGCCAGCGGCATGCACCGCCTCGGTCACGATGCGGTGCTTGTCGGCCTCTTCCTCGGTGCTGAGCTTGGCAGCGCCGGAATAGACGCCGCCCTCGTCATTCGGAGCGATACCGCCGGTGACCATCAGACCGACGCCGCCACGGGCGCGCTCGGCAAAATAGGCCGCCATGCGCTCGAAGCCGCCGGGGCGTTCTTCAAGGCCCGTGTGCATCGAGCCCATCAGGGTGCGGTTGCGCAAGGTGGTGAAGCCCAGGTCGAGCGGTGCGAGCAGGTGCGGATAACGGTCGGCAGCCATGGAATGTCCCCCTGTGGCGTGATCACGGAATGCGGGTGCCTCGCCGGCCGGCGGGCCCCGTCGTTTATCTGCCACTGACATTAAACAGCTGTTTGAACAGCCTCAATGATCGAAACTGACAACTTATTGATCCTCCCGTACAGCAGGGCTACCCTAGACAACTCCAACTTCCAAGGCGCTGTACCGCTTCATGCGAAAACTTCTGGCAAGCGCCCTGGCGCTGGTGATGATTGCCGCCCTGTGCGGCTACGGCTTCTGGACCCAGCAGCGCCCGGAAGGCCACTACCTTTCCGACCTGCGCATCGAGCTGGCGCTCAACCATGGCGTGCCCGGTGAGCGAGGCAATTTGCTTGGCGTCGAACCGCTGCTCTACCCCAGTGACTACCAGAACCTGCAACGCCTGCACCGCAAGCTTTCGGCCTATTTGCAGCAAGCTCGCGTACAGGGGCTGGTCGGCCCACGTACGGTGGTGGTGCTGCCTGAGCACATCGGTACCTGGCTGTGGGCACGGGGTGAAAAGAACGAGCTGTACCAAGTCACGCAGAGCCGCGAGGCCTTGCAATGGCTGGAACTGAGCAACCCGCTGCGCTATGGCCTGGCCATGCTGCGCGCCAACGCCGACGACTGGCGCAGCGACGCCCACCTGCGCATGAAGGCCGAGCAGATGGCCGCCGATTATCAGCAGTTGTTCGGTGGCCTGGCCAAGGAGTTTGGCGTAACCCTGGTGGCCGGCTCCATCGTGCTGCCGGCCCCCTATGTCAAACAAGGCGTGCTGCACGCCGGCAATGGCCCGCTGTACAACAGCAGCGTGGTGTTTGCCGGCGACGGCTCGCTGCTGGGCCAGCCACAGCGTCAGCAGTACCCGGACAGCGAAACGCGCCGTTTTATCCATGATGGCCGCCAGCAACCGCTGCAGGTGCTGCAAACCCCGGCCGGGCGCCTGGGCGTACTGGTCGGCAGTGACAGCTGGTACCCGGAAAACCACCAGCAACTGACACAACAATCCGTGCAATTGATCGCCAACCCGGTATTCCTCAGTGGCAAAGGCAGCTGGGAGGCGCCATGGCGTGGCAATCGCCATCAGGGCGCGGCGGCCGAGCTCGCCCTCAAGCGTGGCGAAGTCAGCGAACAAAACGCCTGGCAAAGCTTGACCCAGTTCGCTGGCGAAGACGTCAGCAGCATGAGCGTGTTCATGCGTGGGCAGTTCTGGGAGCAGGCCAGCGATGGCCAGGGCTTCGCCCATCAGTCGGGTCAACTGCTGGCGGGCAACCCCAGCCATGGCGCCCGCCTGCTGAACCTCTGGTTGTAACCCCGTGGCCCGCCCCCGCGTGCGCCTGGGTGATCTGTCGGTAGGGTTTGTCCAGCCACTGGCCGAGGCCCTGCGCGTGCTGGGCCACGACCCTGCGCCCCTGCTGCAACGCTATGGCCTGGATGCGGCACGCCTGGCCGAAGCCGGAGCCCGCCTGTCGATCCCGCGTTACATGCACCTTGGGCATGCCGCCATCGCGCTGTGCGCTGAGCCGGCCTTGGGCCTGCACATGGGCCGACTCAGCCGCCTGGCGCATGCAGGCCTTGCGGGCATCACCGCGGCCCAGGCGCCCACCGTAGGCGAAGCGGCGCGCACCTTGTTGCGCTTCGAGCCGCTGTACGCTGCCAACTACCGGGGCCACTCGCGCTTTCAGGAGGATGCCCAAGGCGCCTGGCTGCGGTTTTACTCCATCAGCCCCTACAACACCTACAACCGCTTCGTGGTCGACTCCCTGCTCGCCGGCTGGCTGGCGCAACTGGGCGACCTGGCGGGGACTGTGCTGCAGGCAGAACGGCTTGAAATCGAATTTGCCGCGCCGCCCTATGCAGCCCAGTACCAGGCGCTGTGCAGCACCCCGGTGCAGTTCGGCACCGATGGCAATCAACTGCGCCTGAGCCGAGCCACCCTGCAGATGGCCAACCCGCAGCATTGCCCGAGCACCTGGCAGCACCTGCTGCAGCTTTGCGAAGCGGAGTTGCAGCAGCGCACGCGGGTGCGCAGCCTGGGTGAACGCATCACGCACCTGCTCGGCCCGCTGCTCAATGGCGGCCGCGAACCGGACCTGGACGAAGTGGCACTGAGCCTGCAGCTGCCGACCTGGACATTGCGGCGCAAGCTGGCCGAAGAAGGGACGCGTTTTCGTGACGTGTTGAACGAGACACGGCGCGACCTGGCCGAAACCTACATCCGTGACACGGAGCTGGCTTTCGGCGAAATCGCTTATCTGTTGGGGTTTGCTTCGGCAGAGGCTTTCCAGCGCGCATTCAAGCGCTGGACCGGCCTCACGCCGGGGGAGTTTCGCCGCAGTCAGCGGCAGGCCGGCTAAAGCTCGGTGGCGTCGTCGGCGGGTTCCGGGGGGTCCAGTTCGTATGCCTGGAACTCGAGCAGCTCTTCCTGATATTCATCCATTGCCCTGCGTCCTCTTTTCTCATTTGTCTTCGTAGATGTCGCCTTCAACCTAAGCAGGTTGGGTGAAGGAATGATGACAAGCTCATGAGAAGTAAACGTAGCAGGTATCGACGGCGTTATCGCCGCCTGTCTGTAACAGGGAATGTGTCAGAGCGCCGCGGGTGCGGGCTCTACAGGCTGTGCCTCTTGCTGCACCTGGATAGGCGCAGGTTCGGCGGGCGGCGCTACTGGCTGGGACCCCTGGCTGTCATTGGCCGCTGGCGCCGCTGGCACTTCGCTGGAGGGGGCAACGGCGGCAGCTGCAGGCGTGCTTTCAGCCGCTGGTGTGGCTTCAGCCGCGGGCGTTACAGGAGCGGCCACAGGCGCTGCAGCCGCCTGCTCCGGCAACCCCAGGTCTACCGCTGGTTTTTCAACCTTGGGGGCTGGCGCCTCAGGCTCGACTTTGGCCTTCGCCTTGCTGGCCTTTTTCGGCTTCGGCAGATAGCTCTCTACCAGTGCGAAGTAACGGTCGTAGAACTGCGCCGCCGTCACCGTCTCACTGGCGACCTTGACCATCGAGTCATCACTGGAGCCTATCGGCATGGACACAGAACCCAGCACGCCCACGCCAAGGCTGGCGGAAGTGTTGGATTTCTTCAGGCTGTAGCGGTCCTGCAGGGCGTTGGCGAACATGGTCGAGCGCTGCTCGTCGCTCACGTCGGGTGCGCAGGTAACGTTGAAGCTGATCTGCAGGTGGTTTTCGCTGTTCTGCTGAAAGCTCTTGTTGCCGGTCACCTGGTTGGCGCCGCTGCTGGTAATGATGTAACCCTGGCTGAGCAAGGCGCGGCGAGCGGCCTCACAGGAGCCTGCATCGGTCACCGGGAAGCTGCGCGAGAAGGTGCCCGAGTCATCGAAGTTCTCGTGCTCGTAGATGGCGGCTTTTTTCGAGGAACAACCGGTCACGCCCGCCAGCACCAGGGCCAGCCCGAGCGCACCAAAGACGGATGATCTGGTCATTGCGAATTCCGGGTAAGTCGAGAAGGTGCCTATTGTGCATCACTGCGCACGGGCACTGAAACCGTTCATCCGTGAAGAGTCTGTCAGCTTCGTGTAAATGTGGACTGGCGGGGCGTGAAAACGAAAAAAGCGACCCTAAGGTCGCTTTTCACGTTGCTTCGAGGCGTTCAAGGGGCCTCGAGGCGAAGATGGCGCAGCGGACGNNCTGAACTACCGCTGCGTATCGTTCAGGCTTGCGCCCGATTGAAACTGGGATCGACCTCAGGCATATTTGCCTTTCGGTCTCAGACCGGTGCAAGGCACCCATCCGTTACTAAAAAGTGGCGCAGCGGACGGGACTCGAACCCGCGACCCCCGGCGTGACAGGCCGGTATTCTAACCGACTGAACTACCGCTGCGCATAGTGACTTACGTCGTGGCTTATCAGGCCTTGTTCCTCTCTGGCTATCTGCTTCTTTCGAAGCTTCCTGCACCAGGAACGCTCAGGAAGTGGTGGGTGATGACGGGATCGAACCGCCGACCCTCTGCTTGTAAGGCAGATGCTCTCCCGGCTGAGCTAATCACCCCCGCGATGTTGCTTGTTGCGTTTGCTTCGCTGAGGCCGCGAAATTTACGCAGGTACCGATGCTAAGTCAATACCCCCATTGAATTTTTTTTCAAAAAGGGCAAAAAAAGAGGTTTGCCAGTGTGAGGGCAATGGATCGATCCCGCCTTCACTGTAGGAGCAGCCTTGTGCTGCGAAGAGGCCGGTGAATGCACCGATGATTCAGCATGAGCTCACTGCCCTCTTCGCAGCACAAGGCTGCCCCTACACCAAGTGGTCGCGCGATGATTAATCGCTGGAAACAAAAAGGGGACCTTTCGGTCCCCTTCTTAACATCTGACAGCTCAGGTGTAGATCATCTTGCGGGTCATGCCGCCATCGACCACGAACTCCTGGCCGGTGACGAAAGCCGCTTGGCGCGACAACAGCCAGGCCACCATGGCCGCCACGTCTTCCACCGTCCCTACCCTGCCCGTCGGGTGCTGGGCATGGTCGGCATCGGTCAACGGTTCGGCACGGCGCTGGGAAGGGTCTCGTGCATCGATCCAGCCCGGGCTCACCGCATTGACGCGGATCTCCGGGCCCAGGCTCATGGCCAGGGCATGGGTCAACGCGACCAGGCCGCCCTTGCTTGCCGCATAGGCTTCGGTATCCGGTTCGGACTGCCGTGCCCGGGTCGAGGTCAGGTTGACGATCGCCCCGTTATGCGCACGCAGGTAAGGTGCGCAATGCTTGGCCAGCAGCATCGGGCCATTGAGGTTGACCGCCAGTACGCGGTTCCATTGCGCCAGGCTAAGGCTTTCCAGCGTCTGGTTGTGCGGGTTGGCGATCGCCGCATTGCACACCAGCGCGTCGAGCCGACCGAACTGCCCCAGTACCTCGGACACCCCGGCACTGACCTGCGCCTCGTCGGCAACGTCCATGGTGATGAACCAGGCGTTGTCACCCAACGCCTTGGCCACCTTGGCCCCGCGTGGGCGGTCAAGGTCGCTGAGCACCACCTGCCAGCCTTCGCAGATCAACCAGGCGGCAATCCCCAGGCCGATGCCGCGAGCGGCACCGGTCACCAAGGCTACCCGGCCGTTATGGCCTGGCTTACTGCCGCTGATTTCAATCACAGTGCCGCCAACCCACGCGCGAGGTCTGCCTGCAGGTCGGCCACATCTTCAAGGCCCACGGCAACGCGGACCAGGCTGTCGCGGATACCCGCTGCCTCACGCTCCTGCGGCGACAAGCGGCCGTGGGAGGTGGTGGCGGGGTGCGCGATGGTGGTCTTGCTGTCACCCAGGTTGGTGGTGATCGAGATGACCCGCGTGGCATCGATGAAGCGCCAGGCGCCCTCTTTGCCGCCCTTGACCTCGAAGCTGACCACCGCACCAAAGCCGCTCATCTGGCGCTTGGCCAGTTCGTGCTGCGGGTGGCTTGGCAGGCCGGCGTAATGCACCTTCTCGATGCCGTCCTGCTGCTCCAGCCACTCAGCCAGGTGTTGAGCGCTCTCGCAGTGCGCACGCATGCGCAGCTTGAGGGTTTCCAGGCCCTTGGTGAAGATCCACGCATTGAACGGGCTGAGGGTCGGGCCTGCGGTACGCAGGAAGCCCACCACTTCTTTCATCTGCTCACTGCGCCCAGCCACCACACCGCCCATGCAACGGCCCTGGCCATCGATGAACTTGGTTGCCGAGTGGAACACGATGTCGGCACCCAGCTTGAGCGGCTGCTGCAGTGCCGGGGTGCTGAAGCAGTTGTCCACCACCAGCATGGCGCCACGCGCGTGGGCGACTTCGCTGAGGGCAGTGATATCGACCAGCTCGGCCAGCGGGTTGGACGGCGACTCGACGATCAGCAGCTTGGTATTGGCCTTGATGGCCTTTTCCCAACCCGACAGGTCGACCAGCGGCACATAGTCCACCTCGACGCCGAAGCGCTTGAAGTATTTCTCGAACAGGCTGATGGTCGAGCCGAATACGCTCTGCGACACCAGCACATGGTCACCGGCGCTGCACAGCGACATGACCACGGCGAGGATCGCCGCCATACCGGTGGACGTCGCCACTGCCTGCTCGGCGCCCTCCATGGCCGCCAGGCGTTCCTCAAAGGCACGCACAGTCGGGTTGGTGTAGCGCGAGTAGACGTTACCCGGCGTTTCGCCAGCAAAGCGTGCAGCCGCATCGGCGGCCGTACGGAATACATAGCTGGAGGTCAGGAACAGCGCTTCGCTGTGCTCGGCCTCTGGTGTACGGTTTTGCCCGGCGCGCACCGCCAGGGTGTCGAAGCCGACACCCTCGAGGTCACTGTCCAGTCGTCCGGCATCCCATTGATCCGTCATGCCGTCGCTCCCTAATCAGTTGTTGTAGAGGTCGATGATCGCGCTGACCGCCTGGGTCTTCACCTTCGCCAGGTCGTTACGGGCCTGCTCGATACGATCAAGGTAGGCTGCGTCGATGTCGCCGGTGACGTATTCACCATTGAACACTGCGCAATCGAAGTGCTCGATCTTGATCTTGCCGCCACCGACCGATTCGATCAGGTCCGGCAGGTCCTGGTAAATCAGCCAGTCGGCGCCGATCAACTCGGCCACCTGTTCGGTGGTGCGGTTGTGGGCGATCAGTTCGTGAGCGCTCGGCATGTCGATGCCGTAGACGTTGGGGTAGCGCACCGCAGGGGCTGCGGAGCAGAAGTAGACGTTCTTGGCGCCGGCTTCGCGGGCCATCTGGATGATCTGCTTGCAGGTGGTGCCGCGCACGATCGAGTCGTCCACCAGCATCACGTTCTTGCCGCGGAATTCCAGCTCGATGGCGTTGAGCTTCTGGCGTACCGATTTCTTGCGCGCGGCCTGGCCGGGCATGATGAAGGTACGGCCGATGTAGCGGTTCTTGACGAAGCCTTCGCGGAACTTGACGCCGAGGTGGTTGGCCAGCTCCAGCGCCGCAGTGCGGCTGGTGTCCGGGATTGGGATAACCACGTCGATGTTGTGCTCAGGGCGTTCACGCTGGATCTTCTCGGCCAGCTTTTCGCCCATGCGCAGGCGCGCCTTGTACACCGAGACGCCATCCATGATCGAGTCCGGACGGGCCAGGTAGACGTGTTCGAAGATGCACGGCTGCAGTTTCGGGTTTTGTGCACACTGCTTGGTGTACAGCTGGCCTTCTTCGGTGATGTACACCGCTTCGCCCGGCGCCAGGTCGCGGATCAGGGTGAAGCCGAGCACGTCCAGGGCGACGCTTTCGGAGGCGATCATGTACTCCACACCTTCGTCGGTGTGACGCTGGCCGAACACCACCGGGCGAATACCGTTCGGGTCACGGAAACCGACGATGCCATAACCGGTGACCATGGCCACCACCGCATAACCACCAACGCAGCGGCTGTGCACGTGGGAAACCGCAGCGAACACGTCTTCTTCGGTCGGCTGCAGCTTGCCGCGTACGGCCAGCTCGTGGGCGAACACGTTCAGCAGCACTTCCGAGTCGGAATTGGTGTTGACGTGGCGCAGGTCGGACTCGTAGATCTCCTTGGCCAGCTGCTCGACGTTGGTCAGGTTGCCGTTGTGCGCCAGGGTGATGCCGTACGGCGAGTTGACGTAGAACGGCTGGGCCTCGGCCGAGGTCGAGCTGCCCGCCGTTGGGTAGCGCACGTGGCCGATACCCATGTGGCCGACCAGGCGCTGCATGTGGCGCTGCTGGAAGACATCGCGCACCAGGCCATTATCCTTGCGCAGGAATAACCGGCCGTCATGGCTGGTCACGATACCGGCAGCGTCCTGGCCGCGGTGCTGGAGGACCGTAAGCGCGTCATACAGCGCCTGATTGACGTTCGACTTACCGACGATACCGACGATGCCACACATGCGACGCAACCCCTACTTTGACGAAACTTGAGTGAATAGCGCTCAGGGCTTTGCCGGCCCGAGCAACTGTTCCTTGAACGGGAGATCAGCCGGTGTGCTGATCACCCCACTGGACATCCACTGGCTGGTGAAACCCAGAATCAGGTTTTTCGACCAGTCAGCGACCAAGAGAAATTGTGGTATCAGGCGTGATTCCTGCCACCAAGTGTCTTGTTGAACCGGCCCCAGGCTAAGCAGCCCGATGGCCACTACCACCAGCAAGGCCCCGCGCGCGGCGCCGAAGGCCATGCCGAGGAAACGATCGGTACCCGACAGCCCGGTCACGCGGATCAGCTCGCCGACAAGGAAGTTGACCATGGCCCCCACCAGCAGGGTGGCGACGAAAAGAATGGCGCAGCCTGCGATGATGCGCATCGATGGCGTCTGGATGTAGCTTTCAAGATACACCGAGAGCGAGCCACCGAACATCCAGGCAACCGCACCGGCAATGATCCAGATGAGCAAGGACAAGGCTTCCTTGACGAAGCCGCGCTTGAGACTGATCAGTGTGGAGACGGCGATGATCGCGATGATCGCCCAATCAACCCAGGTAAATGCCACGGTGCTGCCTGCAGACGTTTGAGGCGGCGCATTTTACCAGAGCGGCGGGCTGGGGGTAAGCGGAATGTCGGGCCGATTAACAACTGCGCGATACCTATAGGAGCGGCCTTGCGTCGCGAAAGGGCTGCGAAGC
>NZ_BNTL01000027.1:31016-56528 GCF_022179005.1 Pseudomonas sp. PAGU 2196
GCTTCGCAGCCCTTTCGCGACACGAGGCCGCTCCTACAAAGAGGCAGCGCTATCAGCCGCGCTCGGGCTGGAAGCGCACCACAAAGCCTTTGAGGCTGTGCTTGCGGTTGATTGCATCACGTACGCGCTCGGCCTCGGCGCGCTCGATCAGTGGCCCGACGTACACCCGATTCATACCGCCCGCCGAGCGGATGTAGGCGTTGTAGCCCTGGCTTCGCAACGTCTGCTGCAGGCTTTCTGCCCCGGCACGATTGGACAGGCTGGCCAACTGGATAGACCAGCTGACCGGCAACCCATTCACGTCGATCTTCGATGGCGCTGCGGGCTTCGCGGCGGCAACGGCAGGCGCTGGCGTGGCGGCCGGCTTAGGCTCAACCTTGGGCGCTGGCGGCTTGGCAGCCTGGGCCTGCGTTTGCGTCTGCGGAGATGGCGTAATCGGCTGGCTAGGTGTGCTGGCTGGCGCGGTAGACTCGTCAACCACCACCGGTGGCTGCTGCGTCTCCTCTGCAAGCACCTGCGGCTCCGGCACGGCGACCGGCTCCACTTGCACCTCTGGCAGGCTCGGCATGGCCGGCGCCTGCGGGGCCTCGACACGCACCTGGCGCATCTCGTCCTCGCGGGTGAACAGCATCGGCAGGAAGATCACCGCCAGCGCCACCAGCACCAACGCACCCACCATGCGCTGTTTCATCCCTTTATCCAGCACTGCCATCTACTCAACCCTCCGGGGCCTGCCGCGCCAACCACTCCAGGGCCTGGGCGACACAGAAAAACGAACCGAACAGCAGGACCTGATCATCCGCCGTCGCCTGCGCGCATTGCCCTTCGAGGGCCGCGTCGACGCTGGCATAAGACTTCACCGCAGCGCCGAGGTTCGTCAAGGCGTCAGCCAGTTCTGCGGCCGGACGGCTGCGCGGCGTGTCCAGCGGTGCGACCGCCCAGTCGTCGACCAGTGCCTGCAAAGGCTCGACAACGCCCGGCAGGTCCTTGTCGGCCAGCAGGCCGAACACTGCCAGGCGGCGCCCCTTGACCGGCCTTGCCGCCAGGCGCCGTGCCAGGTACGCCGCAGCATGCGGGTTATGCCCGACATCCAGCAACAGCTCCACACGCTTGCCCTGCCAGCGCACTTCACGGCGATCGAGGCGACCGGTGATACGGGTATCGAGCAGCGCCTGGCGCAGTTGACCGGCATCCCAGGGCAGGCCCATCAACAGGTAGGCCTGCAGGGCCAGGGTGGCGTTTTCCATGGGCAGGTCTAGCAACGGCAGATCGCGCAACGCTACCCGGCCACCCTCGGCCGTTTTCCCACGCCAGTGCCAGCTGTCGCCTGTGCTTTCCAGGTCGAAGTCACGCCCACGCAAGAACAACGGTGCCGCCAGCTCATGGGCCTTGTCCAGCAAGGGCTGCGGCGGGTCAAGGTCGCCACACAGCGCCGGCTTGCCAGCACGGAAGATGCCGGCCTTCTCGAAGGCGACAAGCTCGCGGGTATCACCCAGGTAATCGACATGGTCGACACCGATGCTGGTCACCAGCGCCAGGTCGGCATCCACCACGTTCACGGTGTCCAAACGGCCACCGAGCCCCACTTCGAGCACTACGGCATCCAGCTTGGACTGGTAGAACAACCAGAACGCCGCCAGGGTGCCCATCTCGAAATAGGTCAGGGAAATGTCGCCTCGCGCCGCCTCGACGGCGGCGAAGGCTTCGCACAGGCGCTCATCACTGGCCTCTTGGCCATCGATGAGCACCCGTTCGTTGTAACGCAACAGGTGTGGCGAGCTGTACACGCCCACCTTGAGCCCCTGGGCACGCAGCATCGCCGCGACGAAGGCGCAGGTGGAACCCTTGCCATTGGTGCCGGTGACGGTCACCACGCGCGGTGCCAGCTTGCCCAGCGCCAGGCGGGCAAGCACGTTCTGCGAACGCTCCAGCCCCATGTCGATGGCCGACGGGTGCAACTGCTCGAGGTAGGCGAGCCATTCGCCCAGGGATCGTTGTTTCATCACGCGACCGCAGCCGCCTCACGTGCCTGCTCCGGGGTTTCCTGGCCGGTCATCTGGGCCAGCAGACGGGCCAGGCGCGGGCGCAGTTCGCCACGGGAGATGATCAGGTCGATGGCGCCGTGCTCCAGCAGGAACTCGCTGCGCTGGAAGCCTTCTGGCAGTTTCTCGCGTACGGTCTGCTCGATCACGCGCGGGCCGGCAAAGCCGATCAGTGCCTTGGGCTCGCCGACGATGACGTCGCCCAGCATCGCCAGGCTGGCGGAAACGCCGCCGTAGACCGGATCGGTCAGCACGGAGATGAACGGAATGCCTTCTTCACGCAGGCGCGCCAGCACAGCCGAGGTCTTGGCCATCTGCATCAGCGAGATCAGCGCTTCCTGCATGCGCGCACCACCGGAGGCCGAGAAACAGACCATCGGGCAGCGGTTTTCCAGGGCGTAGTTGGCGGCGCGAACGAAACGCTCACCGACGATGGCACCCATGGAGCCGCCCATGAAGGAGAATTCGAACGCGCTGACCACGATCGGCATGCCCATCAGGGTACCGCTCATGGAGATCAGCGCGTCTTTTTCGCCGGTCTGCTTCTGCGCACCGGTGAGGCGGTCCTTGTACTTCTTGCCATCGCGGAATTTCAGGCGGTCGACCGGCTCCAGCTCGGCGCCCAGCTCAGCACGGCCTTCGGCGTCGAGGAAGATGTCGATACGCGCACGTGCGCCAATGCGCATGTGGTGGTTGCACTTAGGGCAGACATCGAGGGTCTTTTCCAGCTCCGGACGATACAGCACGGCCTCGCAAGCCGGGCACTTGTGCCACAGGCCTTCAGGCACCGAGCTCTTCTTCACCTCGGAACGCATGATCGAAGGGATCAGTTTGTCGACTAACCAGTTGCTCATGCTTTCTTTCTCCAGTATCGGCGGGCGGGGGCCGGCGTAACCGGCCTGCCCTGCCCTTGAGCTCAAAATCTTTTATGAAACGATGATGGAACGGCCGCCGGGGCTTCCGGCGCGCCGCGCCACCGTTAATGTGTTGTTCGCCCACCGTATCGGCGGGCGCCCCGCAGGGGCTGCGATAGCTATGGACGATGGTGCGCCGCCAACCGTCACATCCACCGTCACGCCTGTTTCACCGCACGCATGAAGGCTTCGATCTTTGCCGCATCTTTGATGCCCTTGGCCTGCTCCACACCGCCGCTGACATCCACCGCATAAGGCCTGACCTGGGCAATGGCCCGGCCGACATTCTGCGCGTCCAGGCCACCGGCCAGGATAATCGGCTTGCTTAGGCGAGCCGGTACCAGCGACCAGTCAAAAGCTTCCCCCGTGCCCCCGGGCACGCCGGGCACATAGGTGTCCAGCAAGATACCGCGGGCGCCAACATAAAGCTGGCAGGCCGCTTCCAGGTCATCACCCGGGCGCACGCGTAGGGCCTTGATCCAAGGGCGATGGAAGCCTTCACAGTCTTGCGGGGTTTCGTCGCCGTGGAACTGTAGCAGGTCCAGGGGAACCACTTCGAGGATCTCGTTCAGCTCGCAACGCGAGGCGTTGACGAACAACCCGACGGTGGTCACGAACGGCGGCAGCTCGGCAATGATCGCGCGCGCCTGGCGCACGTCCACGGCACGCGGGCTCTTGGCGTAGAAGACGAAGCCGATGGCATCGGCCCCCGCCTCGGCGGCAGCCAGCGCGTCTTCGATGCGGGTAATCCCGCAGATCTTGCTGCGAACGTTGCTCATGGACTGCGAACCCTGCTGTTTCGGTGAAGGCCGGATGTTAGCAAAAGGCTTTTGGCCCGTCAGTCTGCCAATGCCTCGTAGCCGGTCAAAAAGTGTGGGCCGATGTAACGCTGAGGCAGTTGGAAGGCTTCGGGGTATTCCACTTGCACCAGGTACAAACCGTACGGGTGTGCCGTCACCCCACCCTCGCGGCGGTTACGCCCTTCCAAAACTTCCCGCGCCCAGGTGGCGGGCCGCTCACCCGCGCCGATGGTCATCAACACACCGGCGATGTTGCGCACCATGTGGTGCAGGAACGCCGTGGCACGCACGTCCAGCACGATCATCTGGCCATGGCGGGTGACGCGCAGGTGATGGATGTGCTTGATCGGCGACTTGGCCTGGCACTGGCTGGCGCGGAAGGCGCTGAAGTCATGAGTACCGAGCAGGAACTCGGCGGCTTCGGCCATGCGTTCGACATCCAGCGGGCGGTGGTTCCAGGTCACCTCCTCGGCCAGGTGCGCGGGGCGGATCGGGTCGTTGTAGATGACGTAGCGGTAACGCCGGGCGGTGGCCTTGAAGCGGGCATGGAAGTCCGCCGGCATCGGGCGCGACCAGACCACGCTGATGTCGTGGGGCAGGTTGAAATTGGTGCCCAGGGTCCAGGCGCGCTCATCGCGGATGGCGCGCGTGTCGAAGTGCACGATTTGCCCGCAACCGTGCACCCCGGCATCAGTGCGCCCAGCACAGATCACGGAAATCGGCTCGTTCGCGACTTTCGACAACGCCTGCTCGAGGGCTTGCTGGACGCTGGGCACGCCGCTGGCCTGGCGCTGCCAGCCGCGGTAGCGCGAGCCCTTGTATTCCACGCCCAGGGCGATGCGGGAGTAGCCTTCAGCCGCGGATTCGGCGGCGGTGTCGATGATATCCAAGAGCATGAAACCTGTGGTGATTACGCAATGGCGGGATTATAACGACAACGGCAGCCCTGTTGGGCTGCCGTTGGGGGTGGTTACATCTGTTTAGCCGCGAGACCTCAGAACGGGGCTCAGACCAACCGAGACAACATGTCCTCGGCTTCCTGACGCTGGGTCCCGTCGCCGTCCTTGACGACTTCATCGAGGATGTCACGGGCCCCCTGGTGGTCGCCCATGTCGATGTAGGCGCGCGCCAGGTCGAGCTTGGTGGCGACTTCATCACTGCCAGAGAAGAAGTCGAAGTCCAAGTCGTCCAGCGGCTCGGGCTCAGGCTGCTCAACGGCGTCTTCAGCGGTGAAGTGCGGCTCCAGCGAAGGCGACTCGAGGTTCTGGGACAGCTTGTCCAGCTCCGCGTTGACGTCATCCAGCTCCGAAGCAAAGCTCTTGGCAGCCGGCGAGTCATCCTCCAGCGACAGCGAAAGGTCGAAGTCCGACGGCAGGTCCAGTTCGGTGATCGGATCAAACTCTGGCACGCTGTCGAAGGCTGCCAGCTCGGCGGCAACGTCTACCGGCGCCTCTTCGGCGACAGCCGGGGCCACGGGCTCGCTGACGTCGAGGTCGAAGTCATCCAGATCGGCAACGGGCTGCGGCTCGGCCTGCGCCAGCATCGCCTCGAAATCAGCGTCGGCATCGGCGGCAACGTCTGCTTCAGCGTCTGCTTCAGCTTCAGCTTCAGCTTGCAGCTCAGCCTCCACGGCAGCTGGCTGTTCCTCCACCTGCGCTTCGTCCAATACAGGTTCATCCAGCACAACTTCGTCCAGCACTGGCTCGTCCAGCAGCGGCGCTGCCAACGGGTCTTCCTCGGGCAGGTCTTCACCCAGGCTCAGGTCGAAGTCGCTGTCCAGGTCCGACGCATCAAGCGATGGAACCTCGCTGATGGCCTCGACCTCAGGCTCGACGATGTCGTCCAGCGCTTGCTCTGCGACAAAATCGGGCTCCGCCAGCACCTCTGGCTCGGCCTCTGACTCGCCCTCGGGCACGATGTCTTCAACCACCGGCGCCTCAGGCTGATCCTGCAGCAGGCCCTGCACGTACTGCTCATCCATCTCGGCAGCCAACGCTGCCGCACCCAAACCGGCGGCGGCCAGCCCCAGCATGGCAGGGAAACGGCCTTTGAGTTCGTCAACCTGAGCAACATTCTGCTCAGTCGCTGGCAGCACACGCTCCTGCTCGACGAACGCACTGTGATCACCCTGACGGGCATACACTTCCATCAGTTTCAGGCGCAGTACGTCACGCTCAGGCGCTGCGGCAAGGGCCGTTTCAAGCAGCTCGGCGGCATGATTCAGGCGGCCGCTTTGCAGGCTTTGCTCGACTTCCGCCAACAGGGCGGCCGTCGTGTCTGGCTGCGGCGCTGGCTCGGCGAGCGCGACCGCGGGCTTTTCTGCAGCAGTGGCGGCAGCGGCAGACGCCGCGACCACCGCTGGCGACAGCGTTACGCTCGGCGCCGAGACCTCCAGGCCTTCAAAGCTGTCGGCATCGATATCCAGGCCCGCACCCTGCTCTTCCTCAGCCAAGGCCCGCGCCATGCGCAGGTGTTTCTCGGCTTCTTCCTGGGCCTTGCGCTTGCGCATCAACAGCACCAGCAACAGCACCAGCAGCAGCAACAGCACGAGGAACGCAGACCCTGCAATCAGCCACAGCAGCAACGGGTTGCCGAGCACGCCGTCAGCGCGCGGCTGGGCGTCAGGCACACTGGCCGGTGCGGTATCGACGGCCGCCGGTGCAGGTTTTACGTCCGGCTCGGCGTTAGCTGCCGGATTGGCCGGCGCAGGCTCGCCTGGCAGAGCAGCGGCGACTGGCGCCTCACCTGCTGCGCCCTGGGCTTCAAGCCGAGCCAACTGGTCGTTTTTCAGTGCGATCAGACGCTGCAGCTTGTCCAGTTGGCTCTGCAGGTCTGCCATGCGGCTCTTGAGCTCATCGTTGTCCCGACGGCTGGTATCGAGGCTTTCCTGGGCCACGGCCAGTTTGTCGTTCAGCCCTTTGGCCGGCGCAGCGCCTGCCTGGTTGCCGGGGCTGACCAGGCGCAGGTTGTCACCCTGGGCAATGCGCTCTGGCGCGGCCTCGGCGGCACCGCGGCGGGTGGCGTCGAGCTGACGGGCACGCGGCCCCAGGCGCCGGCCTTCACGCCAGGCCGCATACTGCTCGGCCACGTCGCGAACCGCCTCACCCTGAGCAATGGCCTGGATTTGTTGCTGGTCGGGCAGGCGCAGCACCTGGCCCACCTTCAACTGGTTGATGTTGTTGCCAATGAAGGCGTCCGGGTTCAGCGCCTGGATCGCGATCATGGTCTGCTGAATCGAGCCGCCCTGGCTGTTGCGCGCAGCAATCTGCCACAGGGTGTCGCGGCGCTGTGTGGTGTAGTTGCTGGCGCCCGTCACTGCGGGTGCGACATTGCCTGGTGCAGGCTGTTTGCCCTGGGCCTTGGCCTGGTCGAGGAGGACGCTGTAGTCACGCAGCAGTCGCCCCTGCGGCCACATCACCTGCACCAGAAACTTGACCACAGACCCCGGCAGCGGCTGGCTGGAGGTGACGCGCAGCACGCTCTTGCCGTTGGGGTTGATCACCGGCGTGAATGTCAGGTCTTCGAGGTAAGTCGCAAAGGTTACCCCCGCCTTGCTGAACTCTTCCGGCGGCGCCAGGCTCGGCGCCACTTCGGCGGCAGTGAGGTCGCGCACGTCGAGCAATTCGATCTCGGCGTCCAGCGGCTGATTCTGTGCCGACTTGAGGGTCAGCTCCCCCAAGCCCAACGCATTGGCCATGCCCGACGACAGCGCCGAGGCAGCAGCCATGGCCAGGACCAGTTTGCGAATTCGAAGCATGACCTCTTCCCTTGTATGAATCGTCCCGAAACCTGCATGCAGAGCAGGACAAAAGTGCTCGCAGTATCTTTTACAGCCTGTGTTTAATCAACAATTGCGCCACTTGCACAGCGTTGAGCGCGGCGCCTTTGCGCAGGTTGTCGGTGGTCAGCCAGAGGTTGAGCTGCTGGTCATCATCGACACCATGGCGTACACGTCCAACATAGACCACGTCTTGGCCCACTGCGTCACCTACCGGCGTCGGATAATCGTCGCGCGCGACCAGTTCGACGCTGTCGGCATTCTCCAACGCAGCATTGACTGCCGCCAGGTCTACCGGTTTACGGCTTTGCACCGCCACACTGAAGCTATCGCCGAAAAACACCGGGACTTGAATGCAGGTCACGGAAATCTTCAGTTCGGGCTGCCCCAGCAGCTCGCGCAGCTCGCTGACCAGGCGCCGCTCAAGGCCAGCATGGCCTTGTTCGTCAACCGCACCCACCTGAGCCAGCAGGTTGAACGCCACCTGGCGGTCGAAGAAGCGCGGCTCCAACGGGCGGGCATTGAGCAGCTCGGCGGTTTGACGGGCCAATTCGTTGACCGCTTCGCGGCCTTGGGCAGAGACCGCCAGGTTGGCCATGACCTGCACCCGCTCGATGTCCAGCAGGCCTTTCAGCGGTGCCAGCGCGACAGCCAGGGCAACGGCTGCAGAGCCAGGGCTGGCCAGGCGTGCAGGCAGCTTCAGGTTGGCGATGCTGTCGGCATTGGCTTCCGGCACCACGGCAAGGGCGTCGTCAAGGCCGCCGGACAGGTCGATGACCGTGCAGCCCGCCTGCTGGGCCTTGCTGGCGAAACTGCGGCTGACGCCAGGGCTGGCAGCGAAGAAGGCCAGTTTGACCTGGGCGAAATCGAAACTGTCGACTTCACGCACCTTGATCTTCTTGCCTGCGAACATCACGCTGCTGCCCGCCGACTCCATGCTGGCCAGCAGGTGCAGGGTCGCGACCGGAAATGCCAGCTCTTCGAGGATCTGTACGAGGGTTTCACCGACGCTACCGGTGGCGCCGACGACGGCGATGTCCAGGGGTTGGGTCATGGAGGGGATCCTTTTGCTGAAACGGCGGGGGGGCGGCACTTTACTCGGATTATGGAACAACGAACACCCTCAATACGCCAGCCCCTCTGCGACCGACAGCCGAACATCAGGCCGGCCAGAATGACAGGCGCTACCTGACATTTTTGCCAGTATCAGAATTTCTCGATCGCACCCAATCTTGCCTGACGTCTATTCATCGAGACACACGTATGCGCCCACTCCTGATAACAACGCTGCTGTCATGTTTGGTCACTAGCGCCTGCGTACCTCAGGATTACGGCCCGACTAACTTCGCGGATGCGCCGAGAAATGATCTACAGGGCGCTCTGGGGGGGCAGGTCGATTTTGCCCAAACGCATGTGGTAGCGGCGACCCGCAGAATCTTCGACCCGTTTCTGGTGCCGCACAAAGCGGCCCTGGTGCTGTTCAGGCCCAACAAGCCCGTCACTGACGTGGAAATGACCATAACGCTGGATGGCCGCACCACCACCGTACGCATGGATCGCCCGGAAGCACTTCCAGGCACTGCGGTATATGACCAGAAGGACACCTTCTCTGGAAATACCATTGAAGGCAGCTACCCGAAGTTCAGGGAAAACACGTTCAGCTATCAGATCCCCTGGAACCTGTTCACCGCCGATGCGCGCATCAGTTTTCAGCAAGCTGGCAACCCGAGCATTCAAGGCTCGCTACCCGCTGACAAATTCGTGTTCATGACCCCTGAAAGCGAGGGGCTGACGCTGATGAACATCAAGGGCTGCATCTTCAAGGATAAGTCGACGTGCAGGGACACCCTCGATCAGTTCGACGGTGAGTACAATCCCACTGCCGCGCGTATTGCCGCACGGGAAATGCTTTCCGAAGTGCCGACTCAACGCCTTCACCTAGGCACCGGCAAAGCCTACTGGCCACGCATCATTGCCATGGGACCCGACCAAAAGCCGCATGTTTACGACAAGACGAATGGCATGGAGTGGGCTGCGTTCGGCGACAAAACGTTACCAGCCAAAGTGGGCATGGGTCATTTCTGGCGCGCGGCTTCGAACCTGGGCGACAAGAAATCTGGATACCCTGTGGCCATTACGGGGCAATTGCTCGACACGCCAGAAGACATGCCTCCTTTGCCGCCAGGCGTAGGCGCCAGCTGTGGAGGCAACAGCTGCAATTACCCTTACTACCCCAATGGCTTCTGGCATGAAACAGGCCACGCCTTTGGCCTTCCTCACGATACACCCCCACGCTACGAAGACTGGTCGTACAGGGCGTATGACAATGTCTTTCTGCCACACATACATCCTGACCCACACCGCTACAGTCTGCCGGTAGACCATCTGGGCTTGCACTACTTCGGCCAGGTTGTTGGATCACTCTCCGCCCCGCCTTGGGCTTCCGGTCCCGCTTCGGCGCCCTTGATTGACGAGTTCGAAAAGCTGGGCCTGAAATCGACAGAAGGCGCCAGTTGGAAACGCTATATTTCTCCCTATAACCACCAGCAGACGCTGCGTGTACAACAGCGCTTCGGACGGCTGCCGGACGGCGCAAAGTACGCTGATGTGTTTGACGACCACCGCCCGCCGGCCATGGGCGTCACTGCCGTTGCCGCCAAGGAAGGCAACGGCCTTGCGGTGACTGCCCCCTCTCACGGCCTCCCTGACCCTGGCATTCGGCAACCTGCCCCCCTGCCGTCGTTGCTTTCGCCCGCATCAAATCGAGTCCCTATTGAAACTGCAGTGCCGGTACATACCTTGGTGGTGACCTTTTCAGACCCGTCACACAACCGGGATGGCATCAACCAAATCTATCCGGCCATTTTGAGCAACTATGGAAATGTCTTCAGCCCTGCACAGTTATCCGCCAGTGCTGCGACCCGCCCAGAGCGCAGCGCGAGCTATTCCGTATTGATGACGACAACCTTGCAATGCCTCGCCTCGGAACACGACCTGCTGGTATTGAAAGCTTGCGATGACGAATCGGCTCAATTAACCATAGAAACCGTACCCCCTGATAACGCAGCGGAAGCGCCCTACGTGCCGATTGTCATCGTGCGTAACAGGGAGGGTAAATGCCTGGAATTCAATTTTCACTTTCGCAGTTGCGTCAACGCCGAACGACAAGTTCGCTGGCGCGGTCGCATAGACATCACGAATCATTCTCGCCTGCTGAAGCTGCAAGAAAGCAACACAGGCAGATTCATCACCCCCACTGGCACCGGCGACCTAGCCTTGCTCGCCAATAGCAGCGATAACCTATTGCAACATTTCAAGCCAGGCGACGATCGCAACCCGCACACTTATCGGGTCGATATTCATTACGCCAGCGGCGCCATCGAAACACACCCACTCTACGCCGGCCTCATCGCGAAAGACACCTTGAAAACGGCCGTCTTCAATGTCAATTCCCAGCGTAAACCTGTCAAAGCGGTGCTCAAGGTGGATGACGCCGTCGTTTATGAGCGACAGCTGGAAGATAACCGCCTTCCCCTGGTCATTAGCATGGGGGCTGAGCACGGCGAGCAGATAAATCAGGTCTGGGAGCCGCAATATCTGTATTCAAAAGAACGGAACGCCTGCCTAACAGCCACCGATCATGGTTTGAAACTTGCGACCTGCAATGCGGACGCAATTTGGCGCCTCCCCCCCAAGAATGTGTTCCCCCATCAGTTCGACGCATACGAGCCAGTCGACCTCTCGGGCCGTTGCATCAACGCCCGTTTAGCAACCGGCGAATGCCTTTTCCCGCGCAAAGATACCGTTTGGTGGACACGCCAAGACCTGACCCAGACCCCTTCTGACATCTATCTTCAGGAACTGACTACCGGAAAGTTCATCACCACCACCCAAGGTAACGACACCCCAGTGCTGGCCCCGCTGACCTACAGCCCAGGCCAACGTTTCCAGAAACAAGCGCTAGTGAAGCTTACAGTGGTACATAAAAATCGCTGCCTGATAACTTCGGGCGAAACAGTAGCAATGTCGACCTGCGAGCCCAATCACCTGAAACGTTGGTACTGGATCAGCACGACCAACATACCAGGTGGAAGTAACGAGATCACACTCATGAACGGAGCTGGCCAATGCCTGAACGACGAGTTGAAGCTTCAGGGGTGCGCGCAACCGCGTGCGGACAGACTCACCTGGATAATGCGAAGCGGGCAGCTCTACACGATTCGACTTCAGAACAAGAAGACTGGTCAATTCCTGGATGTAGGGCAGGATGGTACGGTTTCGCTTAAACCCTTGGGGGGCGACTCTCAGCTCTTTAGCTACGGACTTGACCTGCCGTAATTGCAGAGAACAAACCGCTCGATCACACATGAGCTGCCCATCGCCAACGATGTGCAAAAAAAGCCCTGCAAGGCCAACGCCTAGCAGGGCTTCGAACGATCAAGCCCGGTTCAACGTTCCAGCAGGATCCGCAGCATGCGGCGCAGCGGCTCGGCAGCGCCCCACAGCAGCTGGTCGCCGACGGTGAACGCGCCCAGGTACTGGGAGCCCATGTTCAGCTTGCGCAGGCGACCTACCGGAATGTTCAGGGTACCGGTGACATTGGTCGGGCTCAGCTCCTGCATGCTGATCTCGCGCTGGTTCGGCACCAGCTTCACCCACGGGTTGTGCTGGCTGATCATGCCTTCGATATCGGCCAGCGGCACGTCCTTGTTCAGCTTGATGGTCAGCGCCTGGCTGTGGCAGCGCATGGCGCCGATGCGCACGCAGATACCATCGACCGGGATCGGGCTCTTGAAGCGGCCGAGGATCTTGTTGGTTTCAGCCTGGGCCTTCCACTCTTCGCGGCTCTGGCCGTTCGGCAGCTCCTTGTCGATCCACGGGATCAGGCTGCCAGCCAGCGGCACGCCGAAGTTCTCGGTCGGGTAGGCTTCGCTGCGCATGGCCTCGGCGACCTTGCGGTCGATGTCGAGAATGGCGCTGGCCGGGTTGGCCAGGTCATCGGCCACAGCCGCGTGGGTAGCGCCCATCTGCTTGATCAGCTCACGCATGTTCTGCGCGCCGGCACCGGAGGCCGCCTGATAGGTCATGGCGCTCATCCACTCGACCAGACCAGCTTCGAACAGGCCACCCAGGCCCATCAGCATCAGGCTGACGGTGCAGTTGCCGCCGATGTAGTTCTTGGTACCGGCGTCGAGCTGCTGGTCGATCACCTTGCGGTTGACCGGGTCGAGCACGATCACTGCATCGTCCTGCATGCGCAGCGACGAGGCGGCATCGATCCAGTAACCCTGCCAGCCCGCTTCACGCAGCTTGGGGAAGACCTCGTTGGTGTAGTCGCCGCCCTGACAGGTCAGGATCACGTCGAGGGTCTTGAGTTCTTCAATCGAATAAGCGTCCTTGAGCGGAGCAATATCCTTGCCCACGTTCGGGCCCTGGCCACCGACATTGGAGGTGGTGAAGAACACCGGCTCGATAAGGTCGAAATCCTGCTCCTCCAGCATCCGCTGCATGAGCACGGAACCGACCATACCGCGCCAACCGATCAGACCTACACGTTTCATCGCAACTACACCTTTGCTAAAAGTGGGCCGCCACCGACCAAAAACGGTGGCGGGCCAGAGAGATTACAGATTCCGCAGCGCTGCGACTACTGCGTCGCCCATTTCCTGCGTGCCTACTTTGTCGCAGCCGGCCGACCAGATGTCACCAGTGCGCAGCCCTTGATCCAGCACCAGGCTGACAGCCTGCTCGATGGCCTCGGCGGCAGCGTGCTGGTTGAAGCTGTAACGCAGCATCATCGACACCGACAAAATGGTCGCCAGCGGGTTGGCGATGCCCTGCCCGGCGATGTCCGGCGCCGAGCCGTGACACGGCTCGTACATGCCCTTGTTGTTGGCATCCAGCGACGCCGACGGCAGCATGCCGATGGAGCCGGTCAGCATGGAAGCTTCATCCGACAGGATGTCACCGAACATGTTGTCGGTCACTACCACGTCGAACTGCTTGGGCGCGCGCACCAGCTGCATGGCCGCGTTGTCCACGTACATGTGGCTCAGCTCAACATCCGGGTAATCCTTGGCCACGTCTTCGACCACTTCGCGCCACAACTGGCTGGACGCCAGAACGTTGGCCTTGTCCACCGAGCACAGCTTCTTGCCGCGCACACGGGCCATGTCGAAGCCGACGCGGGCAATGCGGCGCACTTCGCTTTCGCTGTAGGGCAGCGTGTCATACGCCTGGCGCTCGCCGCCTTCGAGTTCACGCTGGCCACGTGGCGCGCCGAAATAGATGCCACCGGTCAGTTCGCGAACGATGAGGATATCCAGGCCCGAGACGATTTCCGGCTTGAGCGACGAGGCATCGGCCAGTTGCGGGTAGAGGATGGCCGGGCGCAGGTTGGCGAACAGGCCCAGTTGCGAACGGATTTTCAGCAGGCCGCGCTCAGGGCGGATGTCACGCTCGATTTTGTCCCATTTCGGGCCGCCCACAGCGCCCAGCAGCACGGCATCGGCCTGGCGCGCACGCTCCAGGGTCTCGTCTGCCAGCGGCACGCCGTGCTTGTCGATGGCCGCGCCACCAATCACGTCATGGGTCAGGCTGAAGCCGAGCTGGAACTTGTCGTTGGCCAGCTCCAGCACCTTGACCGCCTCGGCCATGATTTCCGGACCAATGCCATCACCTGGGAGAATCAGAATCTGCTTGCTCATGCTTTCCTCTATCCATTCAAGCGGTGTGGCCAGCTCGGCCACACCGAAAAAAACTCAGCGCTCAGCCCACAGTACCAGCACATCGGTGCTGAACGAGCCGTCGTCTTCGATCTGGTAATACTGCCGCACTTCCTCGCCCATGGCTTGCTGCAATTGGCGTATGGCCACACGCATGGGTTCGGGGGTACGCATACGCTCGACCCAGGTGCCAAACTCCAGGCGCAGCGGCTGCCGGGTGTGGCTGCGCACATGCAGGCCGGCTTCGCTGACCTGGCGCTGCCATTCGGCGACGGAATAGTCGCGCACGTGGCTGGTGTCGCGCAGCACCTCCACGGTTTGCAGGTAGGTGTCGAGCAACGGGCTGCCCGGCGACATGACATCGATGAAGGCCGCCACCCCGCCCGGTTTCAGCACGCGGCGCACTTCGCGCAGGGCCAGGCCCAGGTCGCTCCAGTGGTGTGCCGAGTAGCGGCTGAAGACGAAGTCGAACGAGGCCTCGGCGAACGGCAGGCGTTCGGCGGCGCCGCGTTGCGTGGTGATATTGCCCAGCCCACGGTCGGCGGCGGCACTGGCTACCACGTCGAGCATGGACTGCGACAGGTCATAGGCGACCACCTCGGCGACCAGGGGCGCAACGTGGAAACTGACATGACCGGCACCGCAGCCCAGGTCCAGCAAACGGGCCTCGGCCTGGCCGGCCAGCGCGGCTTGCAGCAGGGCGAATTCGGTGCCCTGGGCGTGTACGGCGCTGCTGAGGTAGGCGTTGGCCTGCTCGCCGAACTGGCGTTGGACCACGTCGGTGTGGGTGGTGCTGGTCATGGGGCAATCCTTTTGATTTTTTGCCTGTGCCGACCTCTTCGCGGGGCAAGCCCGCTCCCACAGGTACTGCACAAGACGTTAGGGCAGAGGAGTTCCTGTGGGAGCGGGTTCACCCGCGAAGAGGCCGACACAGCCAGAGCAAATGCCGGCTATATCAATCAGGCATCCCGAAACAGCCAAGGCTGGCTGGCGCGGTGCTTGCCTTCGAAGGCCTTGATCGAATCGCCGTCCTGCAAGGTCAGGCCGATGTCATCGAGGCCGTTGAGCAAGCAGTGCTTGCGGAACGCGTCGATCTCGAAGTGCAGCACCTTGCCATCAGGACGGGTTACTGCCTGGGCTTGCAGGTCGATGGTCAGCTGATAGCCAGGGTTGGCTTCGACCTGCTTGAACAGCTCGTCGACTTCCTCATCGCTGAGGATGATCGGCAGCAAGCCGTTCTTGAAGCTGTTGTTGAAGAAGATGTCGGCAAAGCTCGGTGCGATGACGCTGCGGAAGCCGTACTCGTCCAATGCCCATGGCGCGTGCTCGCGGCTCGAACCGCAACCGAAGTTTTCCCGCGCCAGCAACACGCTGGCGCCCTGGTAGCGCGCGTGGTTGAGCACGAACTCTTCGTTCAACGGGCGCTTGCTGTTGTCCTGGTAGGGCTGGCCCACGTCCAGGTAGCGCCACTCGTCGAACAGGTTGGGGCCGAAGCCCGTGCGTTTGATCGACTTGAGAAATTGCTTGGGGATGATCTGGTCGGTGTCGACATTGGCACGGTCCAACGGCGCGACGAGGCCAGTGTGCTGGGTAAAGGCTTTCATGCTGCGCTCCCTTGGATCAACTCGCGGACATCGATGAAGTGGCCAGTCACCGCAGCGGCGGCGGCCATGGCCGGGCTGACCAGGTGGGTACGACCACCGGCACCCTGACGGCCTTCAAAATTGCGGTTGGACGTCGAGGCACAGTGCTCGCCGCTTTCCAGGCGATCCGGGTTCATCGCCAGGCACATCGAGCAACCCGGCTCGCGCCACTCGAAGCCGGCTTCAAGGAAGATCTTGTCGAGGCCTTCACGCTCGGCTTGCGCCTTCACCAGGCCCGAGCCCGGGACGACAATGGCCTGCTTGACGGTAGCGGCCACTTTGCGGCCCTTGGCGATTTCGGCCGCGGCGCGCAAGTCTTCGATTCGCGAGTTGGTGCACGAGCCGATGAACACGCGGTCCAGCTGAATATCGGTGATCGCCTGGTTGGCGGTCAGGCCCATGTACTTCAGGGCACGCTCGATCGAGCCCCGCTTGACCAGGTCAGCTTCGGCAGCCGGGTCCGGTACGCGCTGATCAACGGCCAACACCATCTCGGGCGATGTGCCCCAGCTGACCTGTGGCTTGATTTGCGCGGCGTCCAGTTCGACCACGGTGTCGAACACGGCGTCTTCATCGGAGACGAGGTCTTTCCACGACTCGACGGCTTGCTTCCATTGCTCGCCCTTCGGTGCATAGGGGCGGCCTTCGACATAGGCGACGGTGGTGGCATCGGTCGCCACCAGGCCCACGCGGGCACCGGCTTCGATCGACATGTTGCAGATGGTCATGCGGCCTTCCATAGACAAGCCACGGATCGCGCTGCCGGCGAATTCCATGGCGTGGCCGTTGCCACCCGCGGTGCCGATCTTGCCGATGACGGCGAGCACGATGTCCTTGGCAGTGACGCCGGCAGGCAATTCGCCTTCGACGCGCACCAGCATGTTTTTCATTTTCTTGGCGACCAGGCACTGGGTGGCGAGCACATGCTCGACCTCGGAGGTGCCGATGCCGTGGGCCAAGGCACCGAAAGCGCCGTGGGTGGACGTGTGCGAGTCGCCGCAGACCACGGTCATGCCCGGCAAGGTGGCACCTTGCTCCGGGCTGATGACGTGGACGATGCCCTGGCGCTCGTCATTCATCTTGAATTCGACGATGCCGTACTCGTCACAGTTCTCATCGAGGGTCTGCACCTGGAGGCGCGACACCTGGTCGACGATGGCGTCGATACCGCCCTTGCGCTCTGGCGTGGTCGGCACGTTGTGATCAGGGGTGGCGATGTTGGTATCGATGCGCCATGGCTTGCGGTTCGCCAGGCGCAGGCCTTCAAAGGCCTGGGGCGACGTCACTTCGTGGATGATGTGGCGGTCGATGTAGATCAAGGACGAGCCGTCATCACGGCGCTTGACCTCATGGGCTTCCCAGAGTTTGTCGTAGAGCGTTTTGCCAGCCATCAGACTGTTCCTCATCAGCGTCTTTCTATGCCAAAGACCCCTTGGCTTGTACGGACGATGCTATGGCGATAGATTGAATAACTCAAATTCATAATTTTTATGCTTTGCATAACCACCAGGAATCTGAAAGATGGATCTGGCCAACCTCAGCGCTTTTATCGCCATTGCCGAGACCGGCAGCTTCTCGGGGGCCGGCGAACGCCTGCACCTGACCCAGCCCGCCATCAGCAAACGCATCGCCGGGCTTGAGCAGCAATTGGATGTGCGCCTGTTCGACCGGCTGGGTCGTGAAGTGACCCTGACCGAGGCCGGGCGGGCGCTGTTGCCACGGGCCTATCAGATTCTCAACGTGCTTGATGATACCCGACGCGCGCTGACCAATTTGACCGGGGAAGTGAGTGGTCGGTTGACCCTGGCCACCAGCCACCATATCGGCTTGCACCGCTTACCCCCGCTTTTACGGGCCTTTACCCGGCAGTACCCTTCCGTGGCGTTGGATATTCAGTTCATGGACTCAGAAGCTGCCTACGACGAGATACTCCATGGCCGTGCTGAAATTGCCGTTATCACCCTGGCGCCAGACCCCCACCACCTGATCAAGGCGATCCCGGTGTGGGACGACGCGCTGGACTTCGTGGCGGCCCCGGAACACCCGCTGGCCAACAACCACGCGGTCAGCCTGGCCGATGTCGCCCGCCACCCGGCGGTCTTTCCGGGTGGTAACACCTTTACCCACCACATCGTCCAGCGGCTGTTCGAAAGCCAGGGCCTGACGCCGAACATCGCCATGAGCACCAACTACCTGGAAACCATCAAGATGATGGTTTCCATCGGCCTGGCCTGGAGCGTGCTGCCGCGCACCATGCTCGATGATCAGGTTGCACCCATCGCTTTACCCGGCATACAGCTGTCGCGCCAGCTAGGCTACATTCTGCACACGGAGCGAACGCTATCGAATGCGGCGAGGGCCTTCATGGCCCTGCTCGACAGCCATGCAGGGTCCGCCTGACCGGTCGTCAGTACGGCATTTCCAACTCAAGGACGCGTCAAACGCCAAAGGTCTGGTACCAATGCCCAAATCAGCAAACCGCTTTCCGCGCCTGCCGCGCATTCCTGCGGCCGACCCACAGGAATCCGAACAGGCCTGGCAAAACGCCCCGCAACTGCTCGCCGCGCTCAACGGCGCCCGCCTGGGGGCCTGGCTGTGGGACATCGAAACCGGCCGGGTCAGCTGGTCACGCGGTACCCAGGCGCTGTTCGGCTTCGACCCGCTACGCCCGCTGCCCAACGATATCGACTACCTCGACCTGCTGCCCGAAGAAGACCGCGCACGCACCCGCCAGCTGTTCCAGGCGGTGGTCAACGGCGAGCCCGTGGAGCAAGCGATGCGCCACCGCATCCGCTGGCCGGATGGCAGCCTGCACTGGCTGGAGATCAACGGCAGCCTGACCCACGACCGCCACGGCCGACCGCAGATGATCGGGGTCATCCGTGAGATAACCCGCCAGCGCGAGCGCGAAACGGCGCTGATCAACTCGGAAAAACGCTTTGCCACGCTGTTTCACCTGAGCCCCAATGCCATCCTCCTGACCCGCCGCCACGACGGCATGATCTTCGAGGTCAACCAGCATTTCGAAGACATGTTCGGCTGGCCAGGCAACCAAGTGATCGGCAAGACCAGCCTGGAGCTGGGCCTGTGGGTGCACCCCGAGCAGCGCCCGCAACTGCTGGACGCTACCCGCGCCAGCGGTGGCCCACTGATCATGGAAGTGCAGTTCCGGGCCAGCAACGACAAGGTGCACGACGGCATCCTCTGCACCCAGGCCATCGAACTGGAGGGGGTGACGTTTTTGCTCAGCACCTTCGTCGACACTACCGAACGCAAGCGTGCCGAACAGGCCCTCAAGGACAGCCAAGAACGCCTCGACCTGGCCCTGGACTCAGCCCAGCTGGGCACCTGGGACTGGCACATCCCCAGCGGCATGCTCTATGGCTCGGCCCGTGCCGCGCAACTGCACGGGCTGGACCCGATCCCCTTCCACGAATCGTTCGATGCCTTTTTCGAGGGAGTACCGGAGGACGAGCGCAATGTCATGCGCCAGGCCTACCGCAGCCTGCGCGAAGGGCCTGCGGGCAATTACCAGATCACTTACCGCGTGCAGCTGGAGAACGGCGCGTCACGCTATATCGAAAGCCGTGCACGGCTGTACCGGGACGACCAGGGCAACCCCTTGCGCATGGCCGGCACCCTGCTGGACATCACCGACCAGGTCGAGCGCGAGCAACGCCTCAGCGCCTCGGAAGAAAAATTCGCCAGCCTGTTCCAAGTCAGCCCTGACCCCATCTGCGTGACCCGCCAGGACACCGGCCAGTTCATCGAGATCAACCCGGCCTTTACCCAGACGTTCGGCTGGAGCGCCGACCAGGTGATCGGCCGCACCGCCGAGGAAATCGGCCTGTGGGCTGAGTCCATCGAACGTGCGCAACGCATCGAGCGGGTCATCCGCGAACAGGCCTTGAGCAACGTTGCGGTGGTGGTCAACCACCGCAATGGCGCGCCCTTGACCTGCGTGATTTCCAGCTGCCTGATCAGCGTTGACGACCAACCCTGCAGCGTCACCACGCTGCGCGACATTACCCAGCAGCAACGGGCCGAGGCGGCGCTGAAATCCAGCGAAGAGAAGTTCGCCAAGGCCTTTCACTCCAGCCCGGATGCCATCACCATCACCGAGCGCTACAGCGGCCGCTACCTGGAAATCAACGACGGTTTCTGCCGGCTCACCGGCTACAGCGCGGCCGAAGTGGTCGGGCGCAGCGTGTATGAACTGGGCATCTGGGCCGATGACAAGCAGCGCAGCGCCCTGCTCGCCGAGCTCAAAGAGCGTGGCCGCGTGCACCATCGGGAGATGCTCGGGCGCAACAAGCGCGGCGATATCCTCACCGTCGAAGTGTCGGTGGAACCGATCACCCTCAACGAGACCGACTGCCTGCTGCTGACCGCCCGCGATGTCAGCCAACTGAAAAATGCCCAGGCACAGATCCGCCACCTGGCGTACCACGACCCGCTGACCAACCTGCCCAACCGCGCCCTGCTGATGGACCGCCTGAGCCAGCAGATCGCCCTGCTCAAGCGCCACAACCTGCGTGGCGCGCTGCTGTTCCTTGACCTCGACCACTTCAAGCACATCAACGATTCCTTGGGCCACCCGGTAGGCGATACGGTACTGAAGATCATCACCGCGCGCCTGGAGGCCAGCGTACGCCTGGAAGACACCGTGGCGCGGCTAGGGGGCGATGAATTCGTGGTGCTGCTCAGCGGCTTGGAAGGCAGCCGCGAACAGGTCGAAAGCAAAGTGCGCGAGCTGGCCGACACCCTGCGCGAACTGCTGGCCGAACCGATGTCGCTGGATGGCCAGCGCCTGCAGGTAACCCCCAGCATTGGCGTGGCGTTGATCCCCGACCACGGCACCACCCCCGCCGACCTGCTCAAGCGTGCCGATATCGCCCTGTACCGGGCCAAGGATTCCGGGCGCAATACCACCCAGTTGTTCCACACGACCATGCAAAAGGCTGCCAGCGAGCGCCTGCGCATGGAAAACGACCTGCGCCTGGCGCTCGCCCGGGGTGAGCTGGCCTTGCACTTCCAACCCCAGGTGGATGCCCGTGACAACCGTATAGTCGGTGCCGAAGTGCTGCTGCGCTGGCACCACCCGCAGCTCGGTCAGCAGCCACCGGCACAATTCATCCAGGTACTGGAAGAAAGCGGCCTGATCCTCGAAGTAGGCAGCTGGATCCTCGACGAAGCCTGCGACGCCTGCGCGCGCATGCTCACAGACGGGTTGATTGACGCTGATGATTTCAGCCTGTGCGTAAACATCAGCCCGCGGCAGTTCCGTCAGAACGATTTCGTCGGGCGGGTGCTGCGCAGCCTGGACGACTACCGCTTGCCACGGCGGATGCTGAAACTGGAAATCACCGAAGGCATCGTCATCCAGAACCTGGAAGACACCATCAGCAAGATGCGCGAGCTGAAGCGTTACGGGGTAAGTTTTGCCATGGACGACTTCGGCACGGGCTATTCGTCACTGACCTACCTCAAGCGCTTGCCGGTGGATGCACTGAAGATCGACCAGACGTTCGTGCGCGACGCACCGATAGACCCTAACGACGCCGAGATCGTCCGCGCCATCGTCGCCATGGCACACAGCCTGGACCTGGCGGTGATTGCCGAAGGGGTGGAGCTGACCGAGCAACTGGAGTTTCTCGAGAAACTGGGCTGCCACTTGTATCAAGGGTACCTGCACAGCCGGCCGCTGCCGTTGCAGGAATTCCGGCAGATGCTGCTGGAAGCGCCTGCAGATTATTGACTGCACGCACGCAAAAAAGGGCACCCGAAGGTGCCCTTTTCGTCACAGCCTTACACTCAGTTCAGCGCTGGCTTGTCGCCATTGATCGGGATGCGTTTGGCCTTGGCTTCTTCAGGCACGATGCGCAGCAGGTCGATGCTGAGCAAACCATTGGCCAGGCCCGCAGCCTTGACCTCGATGTGGTCGGCCAGGCGGAACGACAGCTTGAAGGCGCGCTGGGCGATGCCCTGATGCAGGTAGGTCACTTCAGCGGCGCCGTTGTCGCGCTTGCCACCGGAGACGGTCAGGACACCTTTTTCGACTTGCAGGTCGAGGTCCTGCTCCTGGAAACCGGCTGCGGCAACCACGATGCGGTAGTGGTCTTCGCCATGTTTTTCCACGTTGTAGGGCGGGTAGCTGCTACCGGCCTCGTTACGTGCCGCGGATTCGAACAGGTCATTGAAACGGTCGAAACCAACGGAATGGCGGAACAGTGGAGCGAGAGAGAAAGCGGTGGTCATGGTCATAAACTCCTGAGATTCAGCAAGTAAGTCACTGCGCGACCCGAGTTCGGCATCGCGTACTCAAAAGATAAGGTCGGTGAAATGGCTTTCAAGAGGGACCACGAAAATTTTTTTGAGCGGGTTTGCGTTCCAACACAACCGGTGTAGGAGCAGCCTTGTGCTGCGAAGAGGCCAGTGCCCACAGCGAGAAATCACTGGGGTCGCTGGCCTCTTCGCAGCACAAGGCTGCTCCTACCGTGAATTGGGTAATTCCCCGTGATCAGGCAACACACGCCTCGAATGCCTGCACCTCAACCCCCAACAACCGGCTGATCCGCGCGCAATCATCTTCGCGACGCAATTCGGCAAACAGCACAACCGCCTCCGGGTAGCTGCGGGTCAGCATAGCCAGCCATTGCTTCATCCGCCCCGGCGCATAGCGCGGCGACAGCTTGGCCTGGGCCTGGCGCCAGAACTCGCGCAGCAGCGGCAGCAGGTCGTCCCAGCACATCGGCTGGTAGTCGCGCCCCTCGCGGGCAGCGGCAATCTGTACGCCCAGGTCGGGCCGCGACACCAGCCCACGCCCCAACATGATGTGTTCGGCACCACTGACCTCACGGCAGCGGCGCCAGTCGTCCACGGTCCAGATTTCGCCATTGGCGAACACCGGCACCTTGACCACATCCTGCACCCGCGCCACCCACTCCCAGTGAGCGGGCGGCTTGTAGCCCTCGACCTTGGTGCGGGCATGCACCACCAGATGCGCCGAACCGCCTTCGGCCAGGGCCGTGGCGCAGTCCAGCGCGCCATCGGGGCTGTCGAAGCCCAGGCGCATCTTCGCCGTCACCGGGATATGCGCCGGCACCGCACGGCGCACTTCGCGGACGATGGCGTGCAGCAGTTCTGGCTCCTTGAGCAGCACCGCACCGCCGCGCGACTTGTTCACGGTCTTGGCTGGGCAACCGAAGTTCAGGTCGATTACCGGTGCGCCCAGCTCACAGGCCAGCGCTGCGTTCTCGGCCAGGCAGACCGGGTCGGAGCCCAGCAGTTGCACACGCATCGGCACCCCGGCCGCGGTCCGCGCGCCTTGGCGCAATTCAGGCGCTAGCTTGTCGAACGAGGATGCCGGCAGCAGGCGGTCGCACACGCGGATGAACTCGGTGACGCACCAATCGATGCCACCCACTCGGGTCAGGACGTCGCGCAGGATGTTGTCGACCAGCCCCTCCATGGGGGCCAGGGCAATTTGCATGTGTGGGTCTCGGCGGGAAAAGGCGGCAGTCTAACAAAAAACCACAGCCCTTCAGGCACCGATCAGCGCTTGGCCGTACCCCTCGATGAACGCTGCAGGCATGCGCTTGGGCTTGCCGCTGGACAATTCGATACAGGCGAAGGTGGTCTGCGCCCGCAACAGGGTCACGCCATCACGCGGGCGCTTGAGTTGGAATCGGCGGGTCATGCGCAGGCGTTGATCCCAGTCGATGATCCAGGTCGCCAGCTGCAGCTCGTCATCTTCATAGCCCGCGGCCAGGTAATCGATTTCGTGGCGCACCACCGCCATGGCCCGGTCCAGGCGGCGGTACTCAGCGAGGTCCAGGCCAAGGCGCTGGGAGTGGCGCCAGGCGCAGCGTTCGAGCCACGTGACATAGGTGGCATTGTTGGCGTGGCCGAGGCCGTCGATGTCCTCGCTGCCGACACGCAGGTCGATGATGAAGGGTGTTGCCAAGTCCCAGCTCATGCACGCTCCTAATAACAAAAACACAACTGAAAGCCAGTGTAACGGATGCTCAGGCCCTTTGCCGGGCCGGCGCGCTGGCCCGTGCAAGCAATTCGAGCACCGCCTCGCCCAGGCGCGGGTCGGCCAGCACTCGCTGGTGCCCGCCCTCCTCTAGTAGCAGCAAGCGGCTGTCGAACCAGGCCTTGTGGATGATATGGGCCTCATCGGCAGCCACCAGGCCATCGTCAGCCGCATGCACCACCAAGCCTGGCAGTTCCAGCTGGTAACCACTGACATCCAGGCGCGTGATCTGCATCCCCACATCCCGCTCCACCTGGCGTATGAATGCGGCCCGTGCGCGCGCCGGCAACCCCAGGCGATGCGCGAAGCCGCGCAACACGCCGAGCAACCGGGCGGGTGCAGCGATGCTCACTGCCGCCTCCGCGCGCAGCCCCATCTGCAACGCCAGCAACACACTGGCCCCACCCATGGAGTGGCCTATCACCGCGCGCAACGGCGGCAGCTCGGCAGCCGCTTCCAGCAGTGCGCGAGCGAACAACACCACGTGAGCTTGATGGCCTGGAGAGCGACCATGTGCCGGCCCCTCCAACGACACCACTGTATGCCCGGCCTGGACCAGGGCCTCGATCAACGCGGCAAACTGGGTGGGGCGCCCTTCCCAACCGTGCATCAGCAATACTGTCGGCCCCTTGCCCCAACGCAACGCCGACAGCCCGAAGCGCAGGGTGATGCGTTCGGCCTTGGCCAGCAACGGCAACTCCCACGCTTTTGGGGGCAATGTACGTGGGGTCATGAATGCGCGGCGCATCTTGCCGGCCACATGCTCAGGGGCCAGGTGGCCGAGGGTGCCATTGACGCCACGAATCCAGCTCAGGGTAGTCATCGCCTTGCTCCAGCATTGTGGTTATTCAGATCACCGCCGACTTGGCGGCACGCAATACACGGTCAGAAAGCTCGCCAGTGCCCAAGGCGCGCGCCAGGGCCAGGCCACCAACCATCAGCGCCAGGTCGGCCAGTGCTTTGTCGATATCTTCGGGGCGGTCGACCATTTTCGCGGTCATCAGCTCGATGTGCTCGGCCAGCACCTCGCGGAACACCTCTGGCAGGCGCTGCATTTCGCCCAGGGCGTTGGGCAGCGGGCAGGCATGCACTTGCGCGTCGCGGTGCTTGCGCGAAAGGTAGAACGCCGTCACCAACGCCCGGCGCGCCTCGCCATCCAGGCTGGGGTCGACCTGCGCCAGCAAGTCCCGCCGTTCGCCCAATAACTGGCGAAACGCCTCCAGCATGAGTTCGTCCTTGCTCTCGAAATGGGCATAGAACCCCCCTACCGTCAGGCCTGCAGCGCCCATGACCTGGCTGACGCTCGGCTCAGCCGGCCCGTGCTGGATCAAGGCGCTGCGCGCAGCTTCGAGAATCCGCTCGCGGGTTTTGCTCTTTTTGTCGTTCATGGCCACCTCGAATATGATGCTTGTAATATTATAAGCATCATATTTTTTGGCAAGCGAAATTAGCGACCACCTGTCGGCGCCCGAAAAATGGGAAAGGGAGAAAAACAAAAGGCCCATTCAATAAGCGAATGAGCCTTTAAAGTCCCGCAAAACGCGGGTAAACATGGCGTCCCCTAGGGGACTC
>NZ_BNTL01000028.1:0-132841 GCF_022179005.1 Pseudomonas sp. PAGU 2196
CAGGCATGCGCCCGGGCGCTGTTTGGCTGGGTTGAGGTGGTGGTAAGCCTGGGGTTGTTCGTCAGCGGGCTGCTGTTTGTGCGCTGGAAGTTCCAGTATGAGCGGCGCATGGCGGGCGAAGGGAGTTGATTCAGGGGGCTGCTTTGCAGCCCCTTCGCGGGACAAGCCCGCTCCCACAGAGACCGCGTCGCCCCGACAATCTCAGTGGTTGACGGTATGCGCCAGCATCACCGACAGCTGGCACAGGGGTCGCCCACTCTCGGCATGCCACTGGTTGAACGCCTGCTGCACCAACGCCAGGTCACGCTGGCTGGTCGGCTGTTTGTCGATCACTTTCTGCGCAATCAACGCTGCCGCCATATCCTCCGTCGGGATAAACGTGTCCTTGCCGACCATGCGCAAGAACCGCGGCGCCGATAGGCCACCCAGCTGGTTGCCATGCTTGGCCAGGTACTTCCACAGGCCGACGATATCGGTCACCGGCCAGTCGGCGATGAACGCACCGAAACTGCCCTTCTCCTTCGCCACATCCAGCACCATCTGCGCATTGCGCGGCACGCTCTTGAGCTTGCCCAAGTGGCGGATGATGCGCTCGTCCTGCATCAACCGCTCCAAGTGCTCGGCGCTCATCAGCACCACCTTCTCCGGGTCGAAACCGAAGAACACCTGCTCGAACGCCGGCCACTTGGCATCCACCAGGCTGTGCTTGAGCCCGGCGCGGAACACGCGCAGGGCCAGGGTGGACAGGTAGCGATCGTCGCTGATGTCGCGCAGTTGCGCAGGCGTGCGTGGCTGCGGCAGAAAGGCCTCGAGGGCCTGGGCCGAGCCGAAGCGGTTCAGGCAGTACTCATGCAGCCACTGATAATCGCGCATGGCGTCAGATGTTCAGCACATCGAGGAAACGCGGCGTGGCGTTTTCGTCGATCTTCAGGCTGGTGAAGTCGAACAGGTTACGGTCTGCCAACTGCGACGGCGCGACGTTCTGCAGCGCGCGGAAGATGCTTTCGGTGCGGCCCGGGTGCTTGCGCTCCCACTCCACCAGCATGTCCTTGACCACCTGGCGCTGCAGGTTCTCTTGCGAGCCGCACAGGTTGCACGGGATGATCGGGAATTCACGCATGTCCGAGTAGGCCTGGATATCCTTCTCGCTGCAGTAGGCCAGCGGGCGAATCACCACGTTACGGCCATCGTCGGCACGCAGCTTGGGCGGCATGCCCTTGAGCGAGCCGTTGAAGAACATGTTGAGGAAGAACGTCTCGACGATGTCGTCGCGGTGGTGCCCCAGGGCCATCTTGGTCGCGCCAATTTCGTCGGCGAAGGTGTACAGGGTGCCACGGCGCAGGCGCGAACACAGCGAGCAGGTGGTTTTGCCCTCGGGCACCAGTTCCTTGACCACCGAGTAGGTGTCTTTCTCGACGATGTGGTACTCGACGCCCAGCTCTTTGAGGTAGGCCGGCAGCACGTGCTCGGGGAAGCCCGGCTGCTTCTGGTCCATGTTCACCGCCACGATCTCGAACTTGATCGGTGCCACCTTCTGCAGGTGCAACAGAACGTCGAGCATGGTGTAGCTGTCCTTGCCGCCGGACAGGCAGACCATGACCTTGTCGCCATCCTCGATCATGTTGAAGTCGGTGATGGCTTCGCCGGCGAGACGACGCAGGCGTTTTTGCAGTTTGTTCTGGTTGACCGAGAGGGTGCCCATAGCGCTTGGATCCGCGAGGTGTGACAAAAGCCGACTATTTTACGCACAAACTACGCGGCGCTGTAGGCATTCCGATAAAGACTTCGTTGTAATCAACAGCACGCCTGACAGCGCAATTTGCTCTAAAAAGCACGGTTTGTGCCGGTAACCGCTTCCTATACTGCGACATAAGGCCACATTACCGCTTGCATCGGTGTTCGGGCCTCGGGCCGCTTGCGCTCCATCTGGGGGGCGTTTGGCAACATTGAGAGGAGTGATCGGCATGATTCATCACGTTGTGGGGCTGTTTACCCATCCCGATCAGGAGTGGCGGGAGATTCGTGGCGAAGAAGAAACCATCAGCCACATGTACCTGACGCACACCTTGATCCTGGCGGCGATCCCTGCCGTTTCCGCATTCATCGGTACTACCCAGGTGGGCTGGGTGATTGGCGACCGGCCGGCAGTGATGCTGACCATGGAAAGCGCAATCTGGATGAGCATCATGTCCTACCTGGCGATGCTCGCCGGGGTGGCGGTGATGGGCGCGTTCATCCACTGGATGGCCCGCACCTACGATGCCAACCCCTCCATGGCGCAGTGCATTGCCTTTGCCACCTACACCGCCACCCCGTTGTTCCTTGGCGGCCTGGCAGCCCTTTACCCGCACCTGTGGCTGGGCATGCTGATCGGCACTGCGGCCATTTGTTATACCGTGTACCTGCTGTATGTCGGCTTGCCGACGTTCATGAACATTCCGTCCGATGAAGGCTTCCTGTTTTCCAGCTCGGTGCTGGCGGTGGGCCTTGTGGTGCTGGTAGCGATCATGGCCGCTACCGTGATCATCTGGGGACTGGGCGTGGGGCCCGTCTATACCAACTAGCGCGATAACTACACAGAACCAACACTGGGGCATCAAGTCAGAGGCCGCCGCAAGGCGGCTTCTGGCTGTGTGCTGACCGGTGGCTCGGCAAGCCGCCAGGGCTTGCGGCATAATGCCTGGTCAGGAGAATTACCCCGCCATGCCCGAGCTGCTCAAACAACGCGTCGAAACCTGTTACCAGCAAGCCGAAACCTTCTTCAAACGCCCCTTCCCGCGCCCGGAAATCAGCTTCAAGCTGCGCGGCCAGAAGGCCGGCGTCGCTCACCTGCACGAGAACCTGCTGCGCTTCAACCTGCAGTTGTACCGCGAAAACCAGGAGGACTTCCTGCGCCAGACCGTGGCCCACGAGGTGGCGCACCTGGTGGCTCACCAGCTGTTTGGCGAGCGCATCCAGGCCCATGGCGAGGAATGGCAATTGATCATGCGAGGGGTGTATGAATTGCCGCCCAACCGCTGCCATAACTACGCAGTGCAACGGCGGGTGGTCACGCGCTACATCTACCGCTGCCCCTGCCCGCAGAGCGACTTTCCGTTTACTGCTCAGCGGCACAAGCTGGTGCGCCAGGGGCGGCGCTACCTGTGCAGGCGGTGTCGGGCGATATTGGAATACAGCGGCGAGACGCGTGTCGAATAGGCCAGACAGGCCAAGGGGGCCGCTGCGCGGCCCATCGCAGGCAAGCCAGCTCCTACAGGTATGTGCGATCCTGTAGGAGCTGGCTTGCCTGCGATGGGCTGCGCAGCAGCCCCAATTCCAGCTGATGAAGCTTAACGGCGGGTTACTTCTCGACGAAGGCGCGCTCGATCAGGTAGTCACCCGGCTCGCGCATGCGGGCAGAGACTTTCAGGCCGAAGCTGTCGAGCACTTCGCTGGTTTCGTCCAGCATGCTTGGGCTACCGCAGATCATCGCACGGTCATCCTGCGGGTTGATCGGCGGCAGGCCGATGTCGCTGAACAGCTTGCCGCTGCGCATCAGGTCGGTCAGGCGGCCCTGGTTCTCGAACGGCTCGCGGGTCACGGTCGGGTAGTAGATCAGCTTGTCACGCACCGACTCACCGAAGAACTCGTTCTGCGGCAGGTGCTCGGTGATGAACTCGCGATAGGCCACTTCGTTCACGTAACGCACGCCGTGAACCAGGATCACTTTTTCGAAGCGCTCGTAGGTTTCCGGGTCCTGGATGACGCTCATGAACGGCGCCAGGCCAGTGCCGGTGCTCAGCAGGTACAGGTGCTTGCCCGGGTTCAGGTCGTCGAGGACCAGGGTGCCGGTAGGCTTCTTGCTGATGATGATCTCGTCGCCTTCCTTCAGGTGCTGCAACTGGGAAGTCAGCGGGCCGTCCGGCACCTTGATGCTGAAGAATTCCAGGTGCTCTTCCCAGTTCGGCGAGGCGATGGAATAGGCGCGCATGAGCGGGCGGCCGCTTTCCTGCTGCAGGCCGATCATCACGAACTGACCGTTCTCGAAGCGCAAGCCCGGATCACGGGTGCACTTGAAGCTGAACAGGGTGTCGTTCCAGTGGTGCACACTGAGGACACGTTCGTGGTTCATGTTGCTCATCGATGGGGCTCCTGAAGAAAGACGCAGCGCGCGCAAGACGCGCAGTTGCGCGATAGTTTAGGGGCAGCGACAATATCTGTTAACTGAATTATCAAGATATGTGTTATCGGTTATATAGATATGCGATTCACTCTCCGTCAGCTTCAGGTGTTCGTCGCCGTAGCCCAGCATCAAAGCGTCTCTCGGGCCGCTGGCCTGCTTGCGCTCTCGCAGTCGGCCGCCAGCACGTCCATCACCGAACTCGAGCGCCAATCCAGCTGCCAGCTGTTCGATCGCGCCGGTAAACGCCTGAGCCTGAACGCCCTGGGCCATCAGCTGCTGCCACAGGCTGTCGCCCTGCTCGACCAGGCCAAGGAAATCGAAGACCTGCTCAACGGCAAGTCCGCCTTCGGCTCGCTGGCGGTGGGCGCCACGCTGACCATCGGCAACTACCTGGCGACCCTGCTGATCGGCAGCTTCATGCAGGTGCACCCGGAAAGCCAGGTCAAGCTGCATGTGCAGAACACAGCGCATATTGTGCAACAGGTCGCCCATTACGAAATTGATCTGGGTCTGATCGAAGGTGATTGCAACCACCCGGACCTGGAGGTTCAGCCTTGGGTCGAAGACGAGCTGGTCGTGTTCTGCGCGCCCCAGCACCCACTGGCAACGCTGGGCAGCGCGAACATTCAAACGTTGTCGCAGGAGGCCTGGATCCTTCGCGAGCAAGGCTCCGGCACGCGCCTGACCTTTGACCAAGCCATGCGCCACCACCGCGCCAACCTCAACATTCGCCTGGAGCTCGAACACACCGAGGCCATCAAGCGTGCAGTGGAATCTGGCCTGGGCATCGGCTGCATTTCGCGCCTGGCCCTGCGCGATGCCTTCCGCCGCGGCAGCCTGGTACCGGTCGAAACCCCGGAGCTGGACCTGATGCGTCAGTTCTATTTCATTTGGCACAAGCAGAAGTACCAGACCTCGGCCATGCGCGAGTTTCTGGAGCTATGCCGCAACTTCACCGCGGGCTTCACCCGCAGTGATGAGATCGTCTTGCCGCCTATTGCCTAGAGCAGAATCACGCCCCAGACCAGCGCAACCATGGTGAGTGCCACCAACTGCGCGGCGCTGCCCATGTCCTTGGCGTTTTTCGACAAGGGGTGACGCTCCAGCGAAATGCGGTCGATGGCAGCCTCTACCGCCGAGTTGAACAGCTCGACGATCAAGCCCAGCAGGCACACCGCGATCATGATCGCCCGCTCCGCGCGGCTGACCGGCAGCCAGAAGGCGGTCGGGATCAGCAGCACATTGAGCAGTACCAGCTGACGGAACGCGGCCTCGCCCTTGAAGGCGGCGCGCAAACCATCCAGCGAGTAGCCGGCGGCGTTGAAGATACGTTTGAGGCCGGTCTGGCCTTTAAATGGCGACATGTGCGTCACTTCACCGATGAAAGGCCGGCAGACTAGTCCAGCTGGGGTCAAAAAAGCGTGAAGAAGCAGCCAGTTAGTGGCTGGCAACCGATTCAAGTTGTTGCAGCAGCAAGGCCGCCTGGGTGCGGGTGCGCACGCCCAGCTTGCGGAAGATCGCCGTCACGTGGGCCTTGATGGTGGCCTCCGAGACACTCAGCTCATAGGCGATCTGCTTGTTCAGCAAGCCTTCGCAGACCATGGTCAGCACGCGGAACTGCTGCGGCGTGAGGCTGGCCAGGCCTTCGCTGGCCGCTTTGGCTTCAGCCGAAACGTCGACTTTTTCGAAGGCTTGCGGCGGCCACCAGACCTCACCGTCCAACACCTTGCGCACGGCGTCTTGAATCACTTCCAGCGGGCTGGATTTGGGAATGAAACCACTGGCACCAAACTCGCGGGACTTCACCACGACGGCTGCCTCTTCCTGCGCCGACACCATGACCACGGGGATCTGCGGGTATTGCCCACGCAGCAGGACCAGCCCGGAGAACCCGTAGGCGCCCGGCATGTTCAAGTCCAGCAGGACCAGATCCCAGTCGGCTTTTTCGCTCAGTCGGGTTTCCAGTTCGGCAATGCTCGCCACTTCAACCAGGCGTACATCGGCGCCAAGGCCGAGGGTAACAGCCTGGCGCAGGGCGCCACGAAACAGTGGGTGGTCATCGGCAATCAGGATTTCGTAAGTGGCCATCGATCTAAGGATCCTGTTCTGTGCCAGGCGCTGCGGGGTAGTAAGGGCGCTTGGCGGAAAGGCACGGCGAAGTCCGGGGTAACGGCACCTTCGGCGTGCCCGAATCGGCGCCAAGGATGCCGAGCACGGTCGGGGTGGTCAAGCCAATTGCCCTGCCGCACTCGCCCACCCTGGCTGCCAGCCCCGACATTATGAACCAAACCGGCCCGACTGCCCCTTGGACTATAGGAAGGTATGCAAACGCTGATGCGCGTCGTCCTGTTCATCCAGCGGCAAATGCCGCTTGGCGCTCAGGTAGTGCAGGCTGAACACGTCCAGGTAAGCGTCCAGAGCCTGGGAGGCGCGCTGGTCGCCGGCCAGTTCCAGGCACATGGCCGCCACTTCCGCCGTGCAGAAGTGATCGTCACGTTTGGAACGGCGCAGGCGGTAGCGCGACATCTGCTCGGCCTCCAGGCTCAACACCGGGAAGCGGTCCAGGTAGGGGCTCTTGCGGAACATCTTGCGCGCTTCGGTCCAGGTGGCGTCCAGCAGGATGAACAACGGCCGCTTGCCGGGTTCGCGCACCACCTCGTTGACCACCCGCTCCTGGGCAACGAACTCGCCAGGGAAGACGATATAGGGCTGCCACTGGGGCTGTTCGAGCAGCGCCAGCAGGTTGTCGTCCACCGCAGTACGCTGCCAGCCAAAGGCCGAGGTGTCCTCGACCAGGTCGGCGATCAGCCAACCGGTGTTGGTCGGCTTCAGTGGCTCGGTGTCGTGCATCAGCAGGCACACGCCCGACTCCGCCGGCACCCGGGGCTTCCAGGCGCACAGGCAATGGCTGGCAATGACCCGGCAATGCGGGCAACGGACGGCCCGTGAACCACGGGCAATGAACGGCTTGTTGCTGCGGGCCAGGCGTTCGGCGCGCAAGCGCGCTACCGCGTGGCTCATGCTGGCAGGCCTTTGAACAGGTTGAAAATGCACACTGCGACGGCTCGGATACACAAAACGCAAGTCTACCAGAGCAGGCGTCATTTGCCGTGCAGCGGGACGGGCTGGCCCCTTATAATCGACACTTTGGCGAGCCTGACGCGCGCAAAAGAGCGCTTCAGGGAACGCCACCTGCCGGCGCATGTCAAACCGCCAGTCATTGAACCAGGAGAGATACATGCTGCGTCTTATCGTCCCGACCCTGAGCCTTTTGCTCACCCTGCCCCTGGCGGCCCAGGCGGCGTCCAAACAGGACTACGACCTGAACAAGATGCTGCAGAAGGTCGCTACGGAAAGCAGCGTCGGCACGCCGCGCGCCATCAACGAAGACATCCTCGACCAGGGTTATACCGTCGAAGGCAAGGCGCTGGTCAACCACCTGAGCGTGCGCCAGAGCCACGCCGAGCGCATGCAGGCCAACCCCGAGCAAGTGCGCAGCCAGTTGGGCGACAGCGTCTGCCGTAACAGCGGCTTCCGCAACCTGATGTCCAAGGGCGCCGTCATGGTCTATCGCTTCACGATCTACAAGACCAACCAGCCAGTCATGGACCAGGCATTTGACGCCGCCAGCTGCGTCGCGGGCAGCAAGAAGAAGTAAACCTAGACCACGGGGTGGTCATCAGGGGCGCGCCACTGCTCCTCCTCGGCATCGGCGCGCAACTCTGCCAGAAGCGCTTGCAGGTAGCGTGACTGGCACTCCAGCCCCGAAAGCCTGCGACGGCACTCTGCCTCAAGGCTCAGGTGATGCACCTGAGCTGCATGTTCCAGCTGCTGATACAGCTGCCGGTCCACTTCGATGGTCAAGCGATGCATACCGCCACCTCCTGCATCGATACGATTCGCTTTCCCAGTTAACCAAACCCTCACCCCCGTAGGCTGCGCGCCGACGAGCGGCGTTCGCCATCACTTCGGCACGATCAGGCGCAACGGTCTAGATTGATAGCGAGAGCGCCAAAAACGCCCAGATGGATTTTTGCCACTGCACCATGGCCTTGAAGGCCTACTGCAACGCTCGAGATACACACTCGAGCCTGAGCAGCCAGCGACGCACGCAGTGTCGCGGCCGGGACACACCATCGACCCGGTCAGAGGTTTTGCTGCAGAAGGAGACGTTGAATGCCTTACCAACCCAACGAGCTGTTGTTCAATCACTTCAGGGACAACAACATCGACCTGAGCAAGATTGACGAACAGCTGCAACTGGTTGCACCAAACAGCCCCAACTTGCCGCTGTACCGGGACATGATGCTGACCATCCTGCGCATGGCCCACGACGACACGGATCGCTGGAGCGCCAAGATCACCCTGCAGGCGCTGCGCGAGCTTGATCATTCATTCCGCGCCCTGGAGCGCTACAAGGGCCGTCGCAAGGTCACGGTGTTCGGCTCGGCCCGAACCCCGCTGGAACACCCGATGTACGCCTTGGCCCGGGAACTGGGCGCCACCCTGGCACGCTCCGACCTGATGGTCATCACCGGCGCTGGCGGCGGCATCATGGCAGCGGCGCATGAAGGGGCCGGCAGCGATCACAGCCTGGGCTTCAACATCACCCTGCCGTTTGAACAGCATGCCAACCCCACGGTGGATGGCACCGACAAACTGCTGCCGTTCCACTTCTTCTTCATTCGCAAGCTGTTCTTCGTCAAGGAGGCTGATGGGCTGGTGCTCTGCCCTGGCGGCTTCGGCACGCTGGATGAAGCACTCGAAGTGCTCACGCTGATCCAGACCGGCAAGAGCCCGCTGGTGCCGGTGGTGTTGCTTGACTCACCCGGGGGCACCTTCTGGCGCGACTGCCTTGATTTCATCAGCCGTCAGCTCGAAGAAAACCGCTACATCCTGCCCAGCGACCTCAAGCTGGTGCGCCTGGTGCACAGCGCCGATGAGGCGGTGGAGGAAATCAACCAGTTCTACAGCAACTACCACTCCAGCCGCTGGCTGAAAAACCAGTTCGTGATCCGCATGCATCACCCGCTCAGCGAGGCGGCGCTGTACGACATCCAGGAGGGCTTCGCCGATTTGCGCCTGAGCGGCAAATACCATCAGCACGCCGACAGCGGCGCGGAACACGAGGTGGGTAATTTCAGCCATCTGACCCGGTTGTCGTTCGCCTTCAACGGCCGCGACCAGGGCCGCCTGCGCGAACTGGTGGACTTTATCAACCTACCGGAGAACTGGGCCAAGCCTCAGCCTATGCACACGACTCAGCGGGCCAGGGAGGCGTTGAAGGTTAGTTGAGCGTCGGAGCAACCTTGTGGGAGCTAGCTTTCCAGCGATCACCGGCGAAGCCGGCTCTCACACCGTTTTAGTAGTCGTCGAGATCCCGACCGCTGAGCAGGCGGCCGATCATTTCCAGGGAGAACCCACGGTAGGCAAGGAATCGGGTTTGCTGGGCACGGCTGCGGGGGTCATGCGGGCGTTGCCCGGCAAACTTGCGTTGCCAGACATCCATCAAACGCTGCGCCCAATCCACACCGCTTTCCCGTAACGCCTGATCGATATCGCCACGGTCCAGGCCACGCTGGCCCAGCTCTTCGCGTATACGCGCAGGGCCATAGCCGGAATTGGAGCGGTACCTGATGAAGCTTTCGAGGTAGCGGGCTTCGCTGAGCAACCCTTCTTCGGCGAGCCGATCGAGCTCAGGCTCGATCATCTCATCCAGAGCGCCTCGCTGACGCAGTTTGCGCGTCAGCTCGACGCGACCATGCTCACGTCGCGCGAGCAGGTCCATGGCTGTCCGCCGAATGGCGACGGGGGTGTCGAGTACGGCGGACATAGTCGCTATCTACAACAGTGATCAATAACCGGCGTCGGCATCAGCCACGTCGTCGGCACTGGCTTCGGCAGCGGCAGCCTTGCCCGCTTCGGCGGCAGCACCAGCTTTGAGCAGCTTCTCGCGGATCTGCTTCTCGATCTCGGCACCAATGGCCGGGTTCTCAGCCAGGTACTTGGCGGCGTTGGCTTTGCCTTGGCCGATCTTGTTGCCCTGGTAGGCGTACCAGGCACCGGATTTCTCCACCAGACCCTGAGAAACACCCAGGTCGATGATTTCGCCGTTGCGGTAGATACCCTTGCCGTAGAGGATCTGGAACTCGGCCTGACGGAACGGCGGCGAGACCTTGTTCTTGACGATCTTGACGCGGGTTTCGCTGCCGACCACTTCGTCGCCTTCCTTGACCGCGCCGGTACGGCGGATGTCCAGGCGCACAGAGGCGTAGAACTTCAGGGCGTTACCGCCGGTGGTGGTTTCCGGGCTGCCGAACATCACACCGATCTTCATACGGATCTGGTTGATGAAGATGACCAGGCAGTTGGCGTTCTTGATGTTACCGGTGATCTTGCGCAGCGCTTGCGACATCAGACGAGCCTGCAGGCCCACGTGCATGTCACCCATCTCGCCTTCGATCTCGGCCTTGGGCACCAGGGCTGCCACGGAGTCGACGATGATCACGTCGACCGCGTTGGAGCGCACCAGCATGTCGGTGATTTCCAGCGCCTGCTCACCGGTGTCTGGCTGCGACACCAGCAGGTCGTCGACATTGACGCCCAGCTTGCCGGCGTATTCCGGGTCGAGGGCGTGCTCGGCGTCGACGAAGGCGCAGGTGGCGCCGTTCTTCTGGGCTTCGGCGATGACCGACAGGGTCAGCGTGGTTTTACCCGAGGACTCCGGGCCGTAGATTTCGACGATACGGCCTTTTGGCAGGCCGCCAATGCCGAGGGCGATGTCCAGGCCCAGGGAACCGGTGGAGATAGCCGGGATGCCGGTGCGCTCGTGGTCGCCCATGCGCATGACTGCGCCTTTGCCGAATTGGCGTTCGATCTGACCCAGGGCCGCAGCCAAGGCGCGTTTCTTGTTGTCGTCCATTGAAACCCTCACGTGTTCGACTTGGCCCTGATGGCCGGAATACCTGTATAAGTAGCCAGTATTATTCCACAGCGAAGCGCGCGCGCAAACCCCTGTCGTCGATTTACTCGGCACCAAGCTGTAACAAGCCGTCTAACGCGGCGATCACCGTTTGTCGGCGCACCGCATCACGGTCGCCGTCGAACTGGCGGCGCTCGCTGAAGACACGGCTGCCATCGGCCCAGGCCAGCCACACGGTACCCACCGGTTTTGCCGGCGAGCCACCGTCCGGCCCGGCCACACCGCTCACCGCCACCGCAAAGCGCGCGCCGCTGGCCGCCTGCGCCCCGCGGGCCATGGCTTCGACCACCTCCTGGCTGACCGCCCCCACCTGGCCGAACAGTGCCGCGGGCACCCCCAGCTGGCGGGTCTTCTGGGCATTGGAGTAGGTCACGTACCCGGCCTCGAACCAGGCCGAACTGCCGGGGATACGGGTAATGGCCTCGGCGATGCCACCGCCCGTGCAGGATTCGGCGGTGGTCACCTGGGCATTGAAGCGGCGCAGGTGCTCGCCCAGGCGGGCGGAAAGTGCGGTGATCGGGTCCATGTCAGGCTCCTTGAAGACTGCGCACTACCCTACCACCCCATGCGCGGCGCGGCTTCAGGAAACCTTCAGGCTATCGCGGGCAATGGCGCTGAACGCACGCTCGTCGCGCCGCCCAAGACGCGGTAGGCCGGCTGGCCAGCCCTGGGTCCAGTCCAGGCCACGCAAATGGCGCATGTCCTCAATCGCCGAACGCCACCAGACCACCTTGCAGGCGCGCTGGTAATCGTCGCTGCCGATGACACTGCCATATAAAAGCTTGCGGCCGACACCCCGGAGCTCTGGGGGCACGCGCGTAAGGCTCCACTTGACCGAAAGGCGGTTGAGCCAGGATGGCACCGGGCGATGCGCAGGCACCTTCAAGGCCAGGCCAGGCATCTTCGCCGTAAAGCGCTCGCCGTGGCGGGCGAAGAAAATCTCCAGAATGGCGTGGATGTACTGCTTCATCGCAAAGTAGTGGCTGATCACGCCACGCGCCTGGTTGATCTGCGCGCCCTGCAACTCGAACGAAAAGGCGATCTGCTCGATGGTGTGCAACTCACGGGCGTAAGGCGTCCACGCATCGATGCGCTGGATGGCCCGTTCGGCAATGCCGGCATTCTCACGGGTGAAGCCCAGGACACCGCTGTTGCACAGCCGCAGGTCGTCGCTCGGCACAGCGCCCGCACGCGCAAGCCCTGCGCTGAAGCCGAGGTAGTCCTCACGGTGCGACGCCTCGGCCCAGCTCATCTCGACCTCGTCCACCAGGTACTGCCCGGCATCCACCTGGCCAAACAGCTTCAGCGGTGACTGCAGGAACACCGTGTCGGTGTCGATGAACACAGTCTTGTCCGCCCACTGCCCAGCCTGCGCAATGGCGCAGGCCTTGCGCCGATGGGTGTAGCCGCCCTCCCCGGTCCAGGCTTGCAGGGTCGCGTCATCCAGCGCGATCACCTCTACCGGCCAACCGGCGAATGCCTGCGGCTGGTCGGTCAACACACGAATCACCGGCAGCTCCGCCGGCTTGCAGCGCGCCAGGGCGGTGAGGATGCTGAGCTTGGCTTCCAGCTGGTAAATCCGCCGATCACCGTACAGGAGGTAGATCAGTTGCTGCTTTACATAAGGGATACGGCTGGACAGGTTCATCACTACGTCACGGCTAGGGGCATTCAAAAAGGCCGCGCATTCTAGTGCAGTCAAGGACGAAGCTCCATGATGGCCCGCCGAACTGCGCGCACATGGCCCACTGCGGCCGCCTGCATCTGGATGAAAAAGCCTGTACCATTGCCGGTTTTACCATCGCCAACCAGATCACCCGCTGTAAGGCCCTGAATGTCAGATCTCTCCGCACACACCCCGATGATGCAGCAGTACTGGAAGCTGAAAAACCAGCACCCGGACCAGCTGATGTTCTACCGCATGGGCGATTTCTACGAGATCTTCTACGAAGATGCGAAGAAAGCCGCAAAACTGCTGGATATCACCCTGACCGCGCGCGGCCAGTCGGCCGGCCAGTCCATCCCCATGTGCGGCATTCCGTTCCATTCGCTGGAGGGCTACCTGGCCAAACTGGTCAAGCTCGGCGAATCGGTGGTGATCTGCGAACAGATTGGCGACCCGGCAACCAGCAAGGGCCCGGTAGAGCGCCAGGTGGTGCGCATCATCACCCCCGGCACGGTCAGCGACGAAGCACTGCTCGACGAGCGCCGCGACAACCTGATTGCCGCGCTGCTGGGCGATGAACGCCTGTTTGGCCTGGCGGTGCTGGACATCACCAGTGGCAACTTCGGCGTACAAGAGATCAAAGGTTGGGAAAACCTGCTGGCCGAGCTCGACCGCCTCAACCCGGTCGAACTGCTGATCCCCGACGACTGGCCACGCGACCTGCCGGCCGAAAAACGCCCTGGCGCACGCCGCCGCGCCCCGTGGGACTTCGACCGCGATTCGGCGCGCAAGGCCCTGTGCCAGCAATTCGCGACCAAGGATCTCAAAGGCTTTGGCTGCGACAAGCTGACCCTGGCCATCGGCGCCGCCGGCTGCCTGCTGACCTACGCCAAGGAAACCCAGCGCACCGCCCTGCCACACCTGCGCAGCCTGCGCCACGAGCGCCTGGACGACACAGTCATCCTGGATGGCGCCAGCCGCCGCAACCTGGAGCTGGACGTTAACCTGGCGGGTGGGCGCGACAATACCCTGCAGTCGGTGATCGACCGCTGCCAGACCGCCATGGCCAGCCGCTTGCTGACCCGCTGGCTGAACCGCCCACTGCGTGACCTCAAGGTCCTGCAGGCGCGTCAGGATTCGATTCGTTGCCTGCTCGACGGCTACCGTTTCGAAAAACTGCAGCCGCAGCTCAAGGAAATTGGCGATATCGAGCGGATCCTCGCCCGTATCGGCCTGCGCAATGCCCGCCCACGCGACCTCGCACGCCTGCGTGATGCCCTCGGCGCCCTGCCCGAGCTGCAAAACGCCATGGCCGAGCTGGAAGCCCCGCACCTGGCGCGCCTGGCCGCCATTACCGGCACCTACCCAGAGCTGGCCAGCCTGCTGGAACGGGCGATCATTGACAACCCGCCCGCGGTAATCCGTGACGGCGGCGTGCTCAAGGCCGGCTACGACAACGAGCTGGACGAGTTGCTGGCGATCAGCGAGAACGCTGGCCAGTTCCTGATTGACCTGGAAGCCCGTGAAAAAGCCCGTACCGGCCTGGCCAATCTCAAGGTCGGCTACAACCGCGTGCATGGCTACTTCATCGAGCTGCCGACCAAGCAGGCCGAACAAGCCCCGGGCGACTACATTCGCCGCCAGACCCTCAAGGGTGCGGAGCGCTTCATCACCCCAGAGCTCAAGGCGTTCGAGGACAAGGCACTGTCGGCCAAGAGCCGCGCCCTGGCCCGCGAGAAGATGCTTTACGATGCCCTGCTCGAAACCCTGATCAGCCACTTGGCACCGCTGCAAGACAGCGCCGCCGCCCTGGCCGAACTGGACGTGCTGAGCAACCTCGCCGAGCGTGCCCTGAACCTCGACCTGAACTGCCCTCGCTTCGTCGACGAGCCGTGCTTGCGCATCGACCAGGGCCGTCACCCGGTGGTCGAGCAGGTGCTGACCACGCCGTTCGTGGCCAACGACCTGAACCTGGACAACAGCACCCGTATGCTGATCATTACCGGCCCGAATATGGGCGGTAAATCTACCTACATGCGCCAGACCGCCTTGATCGTGCTGATGGCGCACATCGGCAGTTTCGTGCCGGCAGCCCAGTGCGAGCTGTCGCTGGTCGACCGCATCTTCACCCGCATCGGCTCCAGTGACGACCTGGCCGGCGGGCGCTCGACCTTCATGGTCGAGATGAGTGAAACCGCCAACATTTTGCACAACGCCACCGACCGCAGCCTGGTGCTGATGGACGAAGTCGGCCGCGGCACCAGCACCTTCGACGGCCTGTCGCTGGCCTGGGCCGCCGCCGAGCGCCTGGCCCAGTTGCGTGCTTACACGCTGTTCGCCACGCACTACTTCGAGCTCACTGTACTGCCGGAAAACGAGCCGCTGGTGGCCAACGTGCACCTGAACGCCACCGAGCACAACGAGCGCATCGTCTTCCTGCACCATGTGCTGCCAGGCCCTGCCAGCCAAAGCTACGGCCTGGCCGTGGCCCAACTGGCCGGCGTGCCCACACCGGTCATTCAGCGCGCCCGCGAGCACCTGGGCCGCCTGGAAACCGCGAGCCTGCCGCACGAGCAGCCGCTGGGCAAGCAGGCCAAGGATGAGCCACACGTCCCGCACCAGAGCGATCTGTTCGCCAGCCTGCCACACCCGGCCATCGAGAAGCTGGGCAAGCTGGACCTGGACGACATGACCCCGCGCCAAGCTATCGAAATGCTATATCAACTAAAGAACCTGTTATAACGGCGCCCACTACAAGCTGGTAGAATCCGCCGCGGTTTGCTGGTGCTGCAGGTTATTAGCCTGGCCTGCAGCCACATACCCGTAAACCGCGCGGCCCCGAGAGGAAGGGCCGCCGCCGTCGCCTGAGGAGAGAACTAGAAATGACCTTCGTCGTCACCGACAACTGCATCAAATGCAAATACACCGACTGCGTGGAAGTCTGTCCGGTGGACTGCTTCTACGAAGGCCCGAACTTCCTGGTCATCCACCCGGACGAGTGCATCGACTGTGCACTGTGCGAGCCGGAATGCCCAGCGCAAGCCATCTTCTCGGAAGACGAAGTGCCATCGGGCATGGAAAACTTCATCGAGCTGAACGCCGAACTGGCGGAAATCTGGCCAAACATCACCGAGCGTAAGGACGCCCTGCCGGACGCTGAAGAGTGGGATGGCAAGACTGGCAAGATTGCAGATCTGGAGCGCTGATAGCGCGCGGATACGAAAAAGGCCCATTCGGGCCTTTTTTCATTTTCAGCAGGCAAAAAAAAGGGGCGGTATGACCCGCCCACATTTTTTTCCGTAGTCCCTGATTGTCCCAAACATCATCCTGATGAAATCGCTTCTTGCGATGTCCTTGGCCTTCTCCCTGAAAGCCTGTGCATGTCCGTGTGCACAGTTCGAATACTAGCGACTTCAGCGGGCGAGACAAGCGAGGCACCTCTCAAGATATTACCGCGGACACTTTTCCTCACATCCAAATAATCCATGATTTTCAGTGAGTTGGGATTACGGCGGAGCTGAAAACGACAATGATTTACTGTTGGTTGCATAGATAGCTTACAAAACAAGTAAGCGATCTCTTACACGCGATGTTACTGGGGTGGCGCGGTACACAAATGCTGGATGGCGAATCTGCGTTTCTGACCCGTGCATCACCCCTGTAGGAGCAGCCTTGTGCTGCGAAGAGGCCAGTGATCCCAGCGCGAATTTGCACTGTTGCCACCGGCCTCTTCGCAGCACAAGGCTGCTCCTACAGGGGGGCGCGTTTACAGGGAGGCGCGTTATTCTGCGCTGCACCGCGCACACAAAAACGCCCCGAGGCTATCGGGGCGTCTTATGCTGGCGAACAGCTTGTTACTGGAACAACGACTCGCTAGACAGGCCATTCTTCTCGAGGATCTCGCGCAAGCGCTTGAGCCCCTCTACCTGAATCTGCCGTACACGCTCACGCGTCAGGCCGATCTCCAGGCCAACATCTTCCAGGGTGCTGCTCTCATGCCCACGCAGGCCAAAGCGGCGCACCACCACCTCACGCTGCTTGTCAGTCAGCTCACCCAGCCACTGATCGATGCTCTGCGACAGGTCGTCGTCCTGCAGCAGCTCACACGGGTCGGTCGGGCGGTCATCGGTAAGGGTATCGAGCAGGGTCTTGTCCGAGTCCGGCCCGAGCGAAACATCCACCGAAGACACCCGCTCGTTCAGCCCCAGCATCCGCTTGACCTCAGCGACAGGCTTCTCCAGCAGGGTGGCGATTTCTTCTGGCGAGGGCTCGTGATCGAGCTTCTGGGTCAGCTCCCGCGCAGCCCGCAGGTAGACGTTGAGCTCCTTGACCACATGGATCGGCAGGCGAATGGTACGGGTCTGGTTCATGATCGCCCGTTCGATGGTCTGGCGAATCCACCAGGTCGCATAGGTCGAGAACCGGAAACCACGTTCCGGGTCGAATTTCTCGACCGCACGAATCAACCCCAGGTTGCCCTCCTCGATCAGGTCGAGCAACGACAGGCCACGATTCACGTAACGACGGGCAATTTTCACAACCAGGCGCAGGTTGCTTTCGATCATGCGCTTGCGGCCGGCGGGGTCGCCTTTTTGCGACAGGCGCGCAAAATGCACTTCCTCTTCTGGCGACAGCAGAGGCGAGAATCCAATCTCATTGAGGTACAACTGAGTAGCATCAAGTGCCCGAGTGTAATCGATGTACTTGTGCTGCTTGAGCGAAGAGCCGGTCTTGGCCCTTGTCCGAACCGAAGATACAGCAGGTTCGTCTGACACCACATCCGTTTCCAAAACGATGCCCGTCTCCATCAGGAGGACGTCATCGTCGATGTCAAACTCCGGCGCTTCTTTATTGAGAGCCATTGTTATAGTCCTTTGCTGAGTTCGAACTCAGACTCGAGCGGCACCTGTATCCCTGGCAGCGCTGGAGCCTGTCCCCTCTACATCAGAGGAACAGGCCAGGTACAACAATCAACGACGTGGCAGGAACTGGAGCGGATCGACGGGTTTGCCCTGGCGGCGAATCTCGAAATGCAGCTTCACCCGATCAGTGCCCGTGGACCCCATTTCAGCAATCGACTGCCCAGCCTTGACCTGCTGCCCCTCCCGAACCAACAGCCTGCGGTTGTGACCGTAGGCACTGACGTAGGTATCGCTGTGCTTGATGATGATCAGCTCGCCGTAGCCCCGCAAGCCACTCCCGGCGTAGACCACTGCACCATCAGACGCAGCAAAAACAGGCTGTCCCAAATCACCGGCGATATCAATGCCTTTATTCAAACTACCGTTTGAAGCAAATTTTCCAATTAGCACGCCGTTGGCCGGCCAGGTCCAACCGCCTACCGCGCGCTCTGCGGCCGGCACGGTTGCGACCACCGGCGCACTGGTTGTCGGGGCCGTCGTAGCCGGCTTGGTGCTACCGCTAGGGGCGGTGCCGGTGCTACCAACGGGGCGACGAATGACCGTGGTTTTGCTCGAGGACGAAGGGTTGGACACCACCGTGGTGCTACCCGTGGCGCCGCTGCTGAAGCGAATCGGCTGGCCAGGGCGAATGGTGTAAGGCGCCGGGATGCCATTGCGGGCAGCCAGCTCCTTGTAGTCCCAGCCGTAACGGAAGGCGATGGAGAACAACGTATCGCCCGGCTTGACGATGTACTGACCGGAGGTCACCGTCGGCCGCTTGGGCGCTGCATTGTTACGGTCGACCACCCGCGCGCTTGTCGAGCTGGTGCTGGAACAACCCGCCAGCAAGGTGCCCATGGCCAGTGCAATCACCAGAAGCTTGAAACCCGCCCAATCCTTGCGCTGCCGAATGACTGTGTGACCCACCCGCGCTCCCCTCATGGTGCCGAATACCGAAATAACGATAAGAAATGCAATATTGTTGCAATTATAACCGAGCCCACCTGTATTGGGTGGACGGCTGCAAAGGCCACTCGTGCTATAGCAGATCACCCCGCCAGATAGACAGGGCAATGGCGCAAGAATTCGTCGCTGGCGTAAATATTCCGTGGTTCAGGCCAGCGGGCCATTGAGCAATGGCACGAAGCGCACGGCGCCTAGCACACGCCGGGAAAACCCATGCTCCTCACGCACGATCAGCATCAACTGCTGTGTCTCGCCTGCCGGGCCCACCGGAATCACCATGCGCCCCCCCGGCGCCAGTTGATCGAGCAGTGCCTGTGGCACCTCGGGCGCCACGGCGGTGACGATGATGCCGTTGTAGGGTGCCAGCGCCTGCCAGCCCTCGCAACCATCGCCCCAGCGGAACACCACGTTACGTAGGTTCAGCTCTACCAGGCGCTCCTTGGCGCGATCCTGCAGCACCTTGATGCGCTCCACCGAAAACACCCGTTCCACCAGCTGGGCAAGTATCGCCGTCTGATAGCCGGAGCCCGTGCCGATCTCCAGCACCTTGTCGAGCGGCCCGGCCTCAAGCAGCAGCTCGCTCATGTGCGCAACCATGAACGGCTGCGAGATGGTCTGGTTGTGGCCGATCGGCAGCGCCGTGTCTTCGTAGGCGCGATGCGCCAGGGCCTCGTCGACGAACAGGTGGCGCGGGGTGCGGCGGATCGCATCGAGCACCTTGGGGTTCGCCACGCCTTCTTCGCACAGGCGCTGGATCAGCCGCTCCCGGGTCCGTTGGGAGGTCATGCCGATACCCCGGCGCAACATATCGTCCTCACGCATCAGAGCAGGCCCTCCAGCCAACCGTCGAGCTGTTCGAAAGCATCGTTGAAGGTGCGGTCAAGCTGCAGCGGTGTGATCGATACATAACCTTGCATCACCGCGTGGAAGTCCGTGCCCGGGCCACCGTCTTCGGCATCGCCGGCCACGGCAATCCAGTACCCCTCCTTGCCGCGCGGGTTGACCACCTTGGTCGGCGCCGCCGCCCGCGCCCGGTGACCCAGGCGGGTGAGCTGGATGCCGCGGATGTGCTCCAACGGCAGGTTGGGGATATTGACGTTGAGCACGGTGCGCGGCGGCAGTGTGAGACGCGACTGCGCCTCCACCAGCCGGCGGGCGATGTAGGCCGCCGTGGGCAGGTTGTCCGGCTGGCGCGAGAGCAACGAAAACGCCAGCGACGTGTTGCCCAGGAAGCGGCCTTCCAACGCAGCGGCGACGGTGCCCGAATACAGCACGTCGTCGCCCAGGTTCGCGCCCAGGTTGATCCCCGACACCACCATGTCTGGGGTCTGCGGCAACAGGCCATTGAGCCCCAGGTGCACGCAATCGGTCGGCGTGCCATTGAGGCTGATGAAACCGTTGGCCAGGGTCTGCGGATGCAGTGGCCGGTCCAGCGTCAGCGAACTGCTGGCGCCGCTCTTGTCTTGCTCCGGGGCGATTACCACGCACTCGGCATAATCCACCAGCGCAGCGTGCAGCGCGGCGAGGCCAGGTGCGGTAACACCGTCGTCGTTCGAAATCAGAATACGCATGGGCTGTCCGTCTGCCCTGCCGGCACCAGATCCACGACTTCGCGCACCACCACGGTGGCGAAGCATCCGGCCGGAAGGACGAATTCCAGTTGCAGGATATCAGGCTCGGGATAATGCCACGTCAGGCCGCCAATAGGGAGCCGCAGAATGCGCCGTTCGTGATCCATGCCCGCCTGGGCCAGCCAATGGCACAGTGCCGGTTGCCGTGCGGCGACTGCGCTTTCCAACGCGGCAGTGGCGCCTGCGGCGGGGGTTTCGCCCTCGCCCCACAGCGCACCGGTGGGATGCAGGTCGAGAATCGCCAAGCGCGGATCGGAACATTCCTGCTCGGTCGCGGGAAAGAAACTACGGCTATCGGTGAAGGCCAGCAGGTCCCCGACTTGCGCACGGGCCCAACTGCCGTCGGCAACACGGGCGGCGAGAATCTGGTTGAACAGGTAGCTGCGCCCTGCCGAAAGCAAACGCGAACGCACATTGCGTTGCTCTGGCAGCGCCTTGCGGGCCGCCCAGTCGAGCGCGTCATGGACATTACCGCCGCCATGGCCAAACCGCTGGCTGCCGAAGTAGTTCGGCACGCCGTGCTGCTTGAGCGCATCCAGGCGCGCGTCCAGTGCAGCGTGATCAGCCGCCAGGGCCGTCAGGCGCAGGGTGAAACCGTTGGCCGAATGCGCGCCACGCTGCAGCTTGCGCTGGTGACGCACCTGCTTGAGCACGCGCAGGCTGGCATCCTCGGCACGCGACAGGTCTGGGTCGGCCTTGCCGGGCAGGTGCAGGCTGAACCACTGACGGGTCAGGGCCTGGCGGTCCTTGAGGCCGGCATAGCTGATCGAACGGGCCGGGACGCCTGCGGCGCGGGCCAGTCGGCGGGCCGCTTCTTCGGTGTTGAGGTCGCGCTTTTCGACCCACAGCCATAGGTGCTCACCCTGGCCCGACAGCGGGATATCCAGCACCTCGTCGACCTGAAAGTCTTCAGCCACGGCCTTGAGCACCGCAGTGCCCAGCACTTCACCCGATGCACGCGGGCCCAGCAGTTCCAGTTCGGTCATGCTGGCAGCAACAGGGCGACCGCATGCACGGCAATACCCTCCTCACGGCCGGTGAAGCCCAGCTTTTCAGTGGTGGTCGCTTTGACGTTGACCTGGTCGAGCTCGGCTTGCAGGTCTTCGGCGATCAGTTGGCGCATGGTCTCGATGTGCGGCGCCATTTTCGGCGCCTGGGCAACGATGGTGGCGTCGACATTGCCGACCTTCCAGCCCTTGGCCTGGACGATAGCGACCACATGACGCAGCAAGGCACGGCTGTCGGCACCCTTGAACTGCGGGTCGGTGTCGGGGAAGTGCTTGCCGATATCACCCAGCGCCGCAGCGCCCAGCAAGGCATCGCTCAGGGCGTGCAACAGCACGTCACCGTCGGAGTGGGCCAGGAGGCCGTGTTTGTGGGGGATACGGACCCCGCCCAGGGTAATGAAATCACCGTCGCAGAAACGGTGCACATCGTAGCCGTGGCCAATACGCATAGAAAAACGCCCTGATTGAGTCAGGGCGTGATTCTACCTGCTTTGTGCGGTATTGGGGCTGCGCCTTACACCCGGCCCAACGCCACCGCATGATGGCGCAGGTGGTCTTCGATGAAGCTGGCAATGAAGTAGTAGCTATGGTCATAGCCAGGCTGCAGGCGCAGGGTCAGTGCATGCCCCCCTTTGCGCGCGGCCTGCTCCAGTGCCTCAGGCTTGAGCTGCTTCTCGAGGAAGTCATCACGGTCGCCCTGGTCCACCAGCACCGGCGGGCAACTGCCCGCGGGTGTCTCGGCGAGCAGCACGCTGGCATCCCACTCGCGCCAACGCGCACGGTCCTCGCCCAGGTAGCGGCTGAAGGCCTTTTCACCCCACGGGCAGTCCATCGGGTTACTGATGGGCGAGAACGCCGAGATCGAACGGTAGCGCCCCGGGTTACGCAAGGCGCACACCAATGCGCCATGCCCGCCCATCGAGTGGCCACTGATGCTGCGCTGATCCGAGGCCGGGAAGTGCGCCTCGATCAGCGCGGGCAACTCCTCTACCACGTAGTCATGCATGCGGTAGTGCTGCGCCCACGGCTGCTGGGTGGCATTGAGGTAGAAGCCGGCCCCCAGGCCAAAGTCCCAGGCGCCATCCGGGTCGCCCGGCACCTGCTCGCCACGCGGGCTGGTGTCGGGCGCAACGATGATCAACCCAAGCTCGGCGGCCAGGCGCTGGGCGCCGGCCTTCTGCATGAAGTTCTCGTCGGTGCAGGTCAGGCCGCTCAGCCAGTACAGCACCGGCAGCTTGGCCCCCTGTTCGGCCTGAGGAGGCAGATACACCGCGAACACCATGTCGCAGCCGAGCACCTTGGACGGGTGCCGGTACCGCTTGTGCCAGCCGCCGAAGCTTTTCTGGCAAGAAATGTTGTCCAGGCTCATGGCAGACCTCAGAAGTGGATCACGCTGCGGATGCTCTTGCCTTCATGCATCAGGTCGAAGGCCTTGTTGATGTCTTCCAGGCCCATGGTGTGGGTGATGAAGGTGTCCAGCGGGATCTCGCCCTTCTCGGCCATTTCGACATAGCTTGGCAGCTCGCTGCGGCCGCGTACGCCACCGAACGCCGAGCCGCGCCAGACGCGACCGGTGACCAGCTGGAACGGACGGGTGGCGATTTCCTGGCCGGCACCGGCAACGCCGATGATGACCGACTCGCCCCACCCCTTGTGGCAGCATTCCAGGGCCGCACGCATCAGCTGGACGTTGCCGATGCACTCGAAGGAGAAGTCCACGCCGCCGTCGGTGAGGTCGACGATCACTTCCTGGATCGGGCGGTCGTATTCTTTCGGGTTGATGCAATCGGTGGCACCCAGCTGACGAGCGATCTCGAACTTGGCTGGGTTGATGTCGATGGCGATGATGCGCGAGGCCTTGGCCTTGACGGCGCCAATGATCGCCGACAGGCCGATGCCGCCGAGGCCGAAGATGGCCACGGTGTCACCCGGCTGGACCTTGGCGGTGTTGATGACCGCGCCGATACCGGTGGTGACGCCACAGCCGAGCAGGCAGACCTTCTCCAGCGGGGCTTCCTTTTGGATCTTGGCCACGGAGATTTCTGGCAACACGGTGTACTCGGAGAAGGTCGAGGTGCCCATGTAGTGGAACAGCTGCTGGCCTTTATACGAGAAGCGCGTGGTGCCGTCTGGCATCAGGCCCTTGCCCTGGGTCGCACGGATGGCCTGGCACAGGTTGGTCTTGCCCGAACGGCAGAATTTGCACTGGCCGCACTCAGGGGTGTACAGCGGGATCACATGGTCACCCACAGCCACCGAGGTCACGCCCTCGCCCACTGCCTCGACGATCGCGCCGCCTTCGTGGCCAAGGATCGCCGGGAAGATACCCTCCGGGTCGGCGCCGGACAGGGTGTAGGCGTCGGTATGGCAGACACCGCTGGCAACCACGCGCAGCAGCACTTCGCCAGCCTTGGGCATGGCCACGTCCACTTCGACGATTTCCAGGGGTTTCTTGGCTTCGAAGGCTACGGCAGCACGGGATTTGATCATCAACGGTCTCCAGACAAGGGGTCAATTCAGACTTGCAGTGTAATTCAGGGTGTTTTGATGAATAATCCAGGTAAAGACAAAACATTATTGCTGCACAGGGACAATCAATGAGTAGCCGCTGGGAAGGCATCGACGAATTCGTGGCGGTGGCCGAGTCTGGCCAGTTCACCGCGGCGGCGGAGCGCCTGGGCGTATCGTCTTCGCACATCAGCCGGCAGATCGCCCGCCTGGAAGAACGCCTGCAAACGCGCCTGCTGTACCGCAGCACACGGCGTGTCACCTTGAGTGAGGCCGGGCAGACCTTCCTGCAGCATTGCCAGCGTCTGCAAGATGGCCGTGAAGAAGCCCTGCGAGCGATGGGCGACCTGGCCAGCGAGCCCAAGGGGCTGCTGCGTATGACCTGTGCAGTGGCCTACGGCGAGCGCTTCATCGTGCCGCTGGTGACCCGCTTCATGGCGCTGTACCCGCAGTTGAGGGTGGAAGTGGAACTGAGCAACCGCACGCTGGACCTGCTGCATGAAGGCATGGACCTGGCCATTCGCCTCGGCCGGCTTGCCGACTCCAGGCTGGTTGCCGCCCGCCTGGCGCCGCGGCGCATGTACCTGTGCGCCTCACCGGCGTATCTGGAGCGTTACGGCCGGCCACACAGCCTGTCGGAACTGGCGCGGCACAACTGCCTGATTGGCAGTTCGGACTTGTGGGCGCTGCAGCAGGATGGCCGCGAGATCAGCCAGCGGGTGCAGGGAAACTGGCGCTGCAACAGCGGGCAGGCCGTGCTCGACGCCGCGTTGCTGGGGATGGGCTTATGCCAGTTGCCGGACTATTACGTGCTGGAGCACCTGAACACGGGGGCACTGGTATCGCTGCTGGAGGGGCATCAGCCGCCGAATACGGCGGTGTGGGCGCTGTACCCGCAGCAGCGGCATCTGTCGCCGAAGGTAAGGCGGCTGGTGGATTATCTGAAGGAAGGGTTGGCGGGGTTGCCGGAATATCGTGTGGCTTGATAGTGCGCTGGGGCCGCTTTGCGGCCCTTTCGCGACACAAGGCCGCTCCTACAAGAGATCGCAATTCCCTGTAGGAGCGGGCTTGCCCGCGAAGAGGCCAGCACAGGATTGCAGTGTCAGCGGCGCCCCGCCCAGCGCTGGCGCAACCACTCAAGGTCTTCCGGCCGGGTCACCTTGATGTTATCGCTGCGCCCTTCGATCAGCCGCGGCGCCTGGCCGGACCACTCGATGGCCGAAGCCTCGTCGGTGACCACCACATCCGACACCAGGCACTCGGCCAACGCGCGGTGCAAGGCCCCCAGGCGGAACATCTGCGGCGTATACGCCTGCCAGATGGTGCTGCGGTCTACGGTAGCGCTCACCCGGCCATGGCTGTCGGCACGCTTCAACGTATCGCGCGCCGGCACCGCCAACAGGCCACCCACCGGGTCATCTGCCAGCTCCGACAGCAGCTTGTCCAGGTCACTGCGCGCCAGGTTCGGCCGCGCGGCATCGTGCACCAGCACCCAGTCGCTGTCCGAAGCCCCTTGGGCATGCAGCAACAGCAACGCGTTGAGTACCGAGTCGGCACGCTCGCGACCGCCCGCCGCGCGCTGGATGCGCGGGTCGCTGGCACAGCGCAGGCTGGGCCAGTAAGGGTCGTCTGCGGCAATGCTGACCACCACGCCCTTGAGCGTTGGATGGCCAAGAAAACAGTCGAGGCTATGCTCGAGAAGGGTCTGCCCACCCAGTTGCAAGTACTGCTTGGGGCGGTCGGCAGCCATGCGGGCACCCACGCCCGCAGCAGGAATCACGGCCCAGAAGGCCGGTAATGTGTCAGTCATTTTTGCGGCAACTGGAAGAGGGTTTCACCCTCTTTGACCATCCCCAATTCATGACGAGCCCGTTCTTCCACGGTCTCCATACCTTTCTTCAACTCCAGGACTTCTGCGTCAAGCACGCGGTTACGCTCAAGCAGACGCTCGTTTTCGGCGTGCTGCTCGGCGATCTGCTGCTTGAGCTCGGTCACTTGCGCCAGGCTGCCATTGCCCACCCACAGGCGGTACTGCAGGCCACCCAACAGCAGAAGCAGAACGAGGAACAACCAATAGGGACTGCGCATCAAGGTATCCAGGTTAAAAAGACCGCCGCTTACTGTTCACTTCGGGGCCTCGAATAGCACGAAGCCTGGCCGAGGCCAGGCTTCGTCGACAGAAACCCTTTGCAAGTGTAGGAAAATTCAGTACGAAAGCTCCTACAGCTCCGGCTGCTGTCTTTTTACCATCTCTTGCTTAACCGCGAAACTCGGCACGACCACGGTAAACCGCCTTGGCACCCAGTTGCTCTTCGATGCGCAGCAGTTGGTTGTACTTGGAGACGCGGTCGGAACGGCACAGCGAGCCGGTCTTGATCTGGCCAGCAGCGGTGCCTACAGCCAGGTCGGCAATGGTCGAGTCTTCGGTTTCACCGGAACGGTGCGAAATCACCGCGGTGTAGCCTGCAGCCTTGGCCATCTGGATGGCTTCCAGGGTCTCGGTCAGCGAACCGATCTGGTTGAACTTGATCAGGATCGAGTTACCGATGCCCTTCTCGATGCCTTCCTTGAGGATCTTGGTGTTGGTCACGAACAGGTCGTCACCGACCAGTTGCACCTTCTCGCCGATCTTGTCGGTGAGGATCTTCCAGCCAGCCCAGTCGGACTCGTCCAGGCCGTCTTCGATCGAGATGATCGGGAAGCGCTCGGTCAGGCCTTTCAGGTACTCGGCAAAACCTTCGGCGTCGAACGACTTGCCTTCGCCAGACAGGTTGTACTTGCCGTCTTCATAGAACTCGGACGCTGCGCAGTCCAGGGCCAAGGTCACGTCGGTGCCTAGCTTGTAGCCGGCTTTTTCAACGGCTTCGGCGATGGCGGCCAGCGCGTCTTCGTTAGACGCCAGGTTCGGCGCAAAGCCACCTTCGTCACCGACGGCAGTGTTCAGGCCGCGAGCCTTCAGTACAGCCTTCAGGTGATGGAAGATTTCGGTGCCCATGCGCAGGCCATCGGAGAAGGTCTTGGCGCCAACCGGCTGCACCATGAACTCCTGGATGTCGACGTTATTGTCGGCGTGCTCGCCACCGTTGATGATGTTCATCATCGGAACCGGCATCGAGTACTGGCCCGGGGTGCCGTTCAGGTTGGCGATGTGCGCGTACAGCGGCAGGTCCTGGTCCTGGGCAGCGGCCTTGGCGGCAGCCAGGGAAACAGCCAGGATGGCGTTGGCGCCCAGCTTGGCTTTGTTCTCGGTACCGTCCAGGTCGATCATGGCGCGGTCCAGAGCCTTCTGGTCGGAAGGGTCCTTGCCCAGCAGCAGGTCGCGAATCGGGCCGTTGATGTTGGCGACGGCTTTCAGCACGCCCTTGCCCAGGTAACGGCTCTTGTCGCCATCACGCAGCTCCAGCGCTTCGCGCGAGCCGGTGGAAGCACCGGACGGCGCGCAAGCACTGCCGATGATGCCGTTGTCGAGCAGTACATCGGCTTCCACGGTGGGGTTGCCACGCGAATCGAGAACTTCACGACCTTTGATGTCGACGATTTTTGCCATTGTTGTAAGCACTCCAGAATTGACGAAAACAACGCAGCTTAGGAAATCCTTGCACTTCATCAGGCAGGGTATGCAGCAGGCAGGCCTGATGAAAGCGCTCCCTGACCGTTTGGTCAGGGAGAGAACGGGCGGTACTTTACCCGAGAAATGAGCTTTACGCGGTTTCTACCGTCGGAAAACTTTTCACCAGCTCGTCCAGTTGCTTGAGCTGGGTCAGGAACGGCTCCAGCTTGTCCAGGCGCAAGGCGCAAGGGCCATCGCACTTGGCATTGTCCGGATCAGGGTGAGCCTCGAGGAACAGGCCGGCCAGGCCTTGGCTCATGCCAGCCTTGGCCAGGTCGGTGACCTGGGCACGACGGCCACCGGCAGAGTCCGAGCGACCGCCCGGCATCTGCAGGGCATGGGTCACGTCGAAGAAGACCGGGTACTCGAACTGCTTCATGATGCCGAAGCCGAGCATGTCCACCACCAGGTTGTTGTAGCCGAAGCTCGAACCACGCTCGCAGAGGATCAACTGGTCGTTACCCGCCTCTTCGCACTTGGCCAGGATGTGTTGCATCTCCTGGGGCGCGAGGAACTGGGCCTTCTTGATGTTGATCACCACGCCGGTCTTGGCCATGGCCACCACCAGGTCAGTCTGGCGCGACAGGAAGGCCGGCAACTGGATGATGTCGCAGACCTTGGCCACCGGCTCGGCCTGGTAAGGCTCGTGCACATCGGTGATCACCGGCACATTGAAGGTGCGCTTGATCTCCTCGAAGATCTTCAGCCCCTCTTCCATGCCCGGGCCACGGTAGGACGTCACCGACGAACGGTTAGCCTTGTCGAAGCTGGCCTTGAACACATACGGGATACCGAGCTTCTCGGTCACCCGCACGTACTCTTCGCAGACCTTCATTGCCAGGTCACGGGATTCCAGGACGTTCATGCCGCCGAACAGGACGAACGGCTTGTCGTTGGCGATCTCGATGTTACCGACGCGAATGATCTTCTGGGTCATTGATCAGGCCTTGTTCTTCTGAGCCAGGGCTGCCTTGACGAAACCGCTGAACAGCGGGTGGCCGTCACGCGGGGTCGAGGTGAACTCTGGGTGGAACTGGCAAGCGACGAACCATGGGTGGTCCTTGGACTCGACCACTTCAACCAGCGCGCCGTCTTCGGAACGACCGGAAACCACCAGGCCAGCGTCGACCAGTTGTGGCAGCAGGTTGTTGTTCACTTCGTAGCGGTGGCGGTGACGCTCGGTAATCACGTCCTTGCCGTAGCAATCGTGAACCTTGGAGCCCGAAACGATCTGGCAGTCCTGCGCGCCCAGGCGCATGGTGCCGCCCAGGTCGGAAGCTTCGGTACGGGTCTCGACCGCGCCGGTAGAATCGGCCCACTCGGTGATCAGGCCGACAACCGGGTGGCCGCTGTTGCGGTCGAACTCGGTGGAGTTGGCGTCTTTCCAGCCCATCACGTTACGGGCGAACTCGATCACGGCAACTTGCATGCCCAGGCAGATACCCAGGTAAGGCACTTTGTTCTCACGGGCGTATTGCACCGCAGTGATCTTGCCTTCGACACCGCGCAGGCCGAAACCGCCCGGTACCAGAATGGCGTCGGCGCCTTCGAGCAGGCTGGTGCCTTGGTTCTCGATGTCTTCGGAGTCGATGTAGCGCAGGTTGACCTTGGTACGGTTGGTGATGCCGGCGTGGCTCATCGCTTCGATCAGCGACTTGTACGCATCCAGCAGCTCCATGTACTTGCCGACCATGGCGATGGTCACTTCGTGCTCTGGGTTGAGCTTGGCATCGACGACCTTGTCCCACTCGGACAGGTCGGCGCTGTCGCACTGCAGGCCGAAGCGCTCGGTGACGAAGTCATCCAGGCCCTGGGCATGCAACACGCCCGGAATCTTGTAGATGGTGTCGACGTCTTCGAGCGAAATGACCGCACGCTCTTCAACGTTGGTGAACAGGGCGATCTTGCGGCGCGACGAGGCATCAACCGGGTGGTCGGAGCGGCAGATCAGCACGTCAGGCTGCAGGCCGATGGAGCGCAGCTCCTTGACCGAGTGCTGGGTCGGCTTGGTCTTGGTTTCGCCTGCGGTAGCGATGTACGGGACCAGGGTCAGGTGCATCAGCATGGCGCGCTTGGAGCCCACTTCGACGCGCAGCTGGCGGATGGCCTCGAGGAACGGCTGCGACTCGATGTCGCCGACGGTACCGCCGATTTCAACCAGGGCCACGTCGGCATCGCCGGCACCCTTGATGATGCGACGCTTGATTTCGTCGGTGATGTGCGGGATGACCTGGATGGTCGCGCCCAGGTAGTCACCACGGCGCTCCTTGCGCAGCACGTGCTCGTAGATACGGCCGGTGGTGAAGTTGTTGTTCTGGGTCATGGTCGTGCGGATGAACCGCTCGTAGTGGCCCAGGTCAAGGTCAGTCTCGGCGCCGTCCTGGGTGACGAAGACTTCACCGTGCTGGAACGGACTCATGGTGCCAGGATCGACGTTGATGTACGGATCCAGCTTGAGCATGGTGACCTTGAGTCCCCGCGCTTCCAGGATGGCCGCCAGGGAAGCCGAGGCAATGCCTTTCCCCAATGAAGAAACAACACCGCCCGTGACGAATATGTAGCGCGTCATGAAAAACCCTAGAAGTCTGCGTTAAGGCGGCCAGCGCCGCCGGAGAAAGCGAAGGAAGGCCGAAGCCCCCGATCACCTGCGTCAATCACAGTGCATCTCGAAAAACTGCCGCGTCTGTACAAACCAGGGTATCCCCGGCATGGAGCTCGCTCGTCATTTCCAGAATCAGCCCAGCAAAAAACTGCGTGGTAATCGGCAACTGCTGTGTTTTCGAGGAACCCACAGAAGTTGTATCAAGAAGGGAGGGTAGTCTACCGGAATGTACCCTTCAGCTCAAACCTTGCGCGTTCGTCGGTAACTGCCAGTGCAGTTGGCAATCTGCCTGCCCCAGCGCCGGCAGGTTGGCCACGGCCAGCAAGCGCTCGCCTTGATACAGCAATGGCAGGCGCGAACGCATGAAAGGCGGCACCTGCAGCTCGTTGAGCAGGCGTTTGAGGTCGCGTCGGCCGCGCCCGGCAAGTTCAAGCACTTCACCGCCCTGGCGATAGCGGACAGTCAGGCCCGCCAGGGGCTTGGGCGCAGTCAGCCGAACACTGCCGTTGCCCGGCAAGGCCAGCTCGCAAGCCGAGTCTGCCCAGGCGAATTCGCCTTGCGGCGCCTGCAGCCAGTCACCGCTCAGCCACCAGATACGGCCGTTGCTGCGCAGCAACCGGCCGTCGGCCAAGCGCCAGGTCGGCTGGGCGTCGGCCGCGGCATCGCGCAGGTCGGCCCAGCCAGCCCAGTGGCGCGCATCCGGCAGCCGAGTGCGATGGCTGAGCCAGTATTGCAGGGCATTGCGCTGACGAGCGGGTGACAACGCCGCGAGCACCGCAAGCGCCAGGGAATCCAGCCCCACCCATGCAGCGGCAGCCCCCTCTTCGGCCTTGGCCAGATCGGCCTGAGCCACCTCGTCCAGCAAACCCTGCGCTTCGCCCAGGTGCGCTGCGCAACGGGCAAGGTTCTGGCTGGCTTGCGGCCAACGCTGCTGCAGCACCGGCAACACTTCGCCGCGCAAATAATTGCGGGCAAAGGCGGTGTCGCTGTTCGAGGGGTCTTCGATCCAGGTCAGGCCTTGGGCCTGGGCATACGCATGCAGCTGCTGGCGGGCAATCGCCAGCAACGGCCTGGCCAGGCTGCCCTGCCCCAGCGGACGCTGCGCCGGCATTGCGGTCAGGCCACGTAGCCCGGCACCGCGCAGCAAACGAAACAGCAGGGTTTCGGCCTGGTCATCGCGGTGCTGGCCGGTGAACAGCACCTCACCGGGGCCGAGCATGTTCGTGAATGCCGCATAACGGGCATCACGGGCCGCCTGTTCGAGACTGGCGCCGGGGGCGACCTGGACGTGGACCACACGAAGTTCGACGCCGAGGTGGGCGCAGATGTGCTTGCAATGGGCTGGCCACGCGTCAGCGGCGGGCTGCAGGCCGTGATGGATATGGATGGCGCGCAACGGGGGCGCGGGGTGGGTGCGGGCGTAATCGGCCAGCAGGTGCAGCAGGACGGTGGAGTCCAGGCCGCCAGAGAAGGCGATGTGCCAGGCGGGGGCTTGGAGCCAGGGGGTGAGGTTGATCAAGGGCGCCTCACATGATTCGCAATCGCCGGGGCACTGTGGGAGCGGGCTTGCCCCGCGAACAAGGGCGAAGCCCTTGCCATACGACTCCGTTGCCAGAGCCGGCCTCTTCGCGGGGCGAGCCCGCCCCCACAGGGGCCGCAAAGCGGCCCCGGGATGTATCAGAGGCCGTAGCTCATCAGGCGCTCGTAACGACGTGCCAGCAGCGCGTCATTGTCGAGCTTGCCCAGCATGTCCAGCTGCTGCACCAGGTCGGCACGGATGCTTTCAGCCATGGCGGCCGGGTCACGGTGGGCGCCGCCCAGCGGCTCCGAGATGACCTTGTCGACGATGTTCAGGCTCTTCAGGCGTTCGGCCGTGATGCCCATGGCCTCGGCGGCATCGGCCGCCTTGTCGGCGGTCTTCCACAGGATCGAGGCGCAGCCTTCCGGCGAAATCACCGAGTAGGTGGAGTACTGCAGCATGTTCAGCTGGTCGCACACACCAATGGCCAGTGCACCGCCAGAACCACCCTCACCGATCACGGTGGCGATGATTGGCGTCTTCAGGCGCGCCATGACACGCAGGTTCCAGGCAATCGCCTCGCTCTGGTTGCGCTCTTCGGCGTCGATACCTGGGTAGGCACCTGGGGTGTCGATGAACGTCAGGATCGGCATCTTGAAACGCTCGGCCATTTCCATCAGGCGGCACGCCTTACGGTAGCCCTCAGGGCGCGGCATGCCGAAGTTGCGGCGTACCTTCTCACGTACTTCGCGGCCCTTCTGGTGGCCGATGACCATCACTGCCTTGCCATCCAGGCGGGCGGTACCACCCACGATCGCGGCATCATCGGAGAAATGGCGGTCACCGTGCAGCTCTTCGAATTCAGTGAAGATGTGCTGCAGGTAGTCCAAGGTGTAAGGACGACGCGGGTGACGCGCCAGGCGGGCGATCTGCCAGCTGGTCAGGTTGCCGAAGATGCTTTCGGTCAGGGTATTGCTCTTGTCTTGCAGACGGGCAATTTCATCGCTGATGTTCAGCGAGTTGTCGTTACCCACCAGGCGCAGGCCTTCGATCTTGGCTTGCAGGTCGGCAATCGGCTGTTCGAAATCGAGGAAATTCGGGTTCATAGGCATCCGTCTTGGGTCTACGGCCAGGCGGCCGGCCGGTTGATCCGTTTGGCGCCCTACCTTAAGGGATCGGGCGCATTCAGGTCGAGATTAAAATTCGTCGATTCAACGATATTGCAGGAAGACGTTCTCACGTCCGAACTGGTCACGCAGTGCCTGAATCAGGCCGTCAGCCGGGTCGATTGACCACTCATCGGCAAACTGCAGCATGGCCTTGGCGTCACTGCCGGTGTATTCCAGGGTAATCGGGCAGCCGCCGCGGTGACGGGTGATCAGCTCACCCAGCCAGTTCAGGCGGTCGCCCTTGAGCGCGTCATGGGCGACTTTCAGGCGCAGGCTTTCGGCCAGGCGCGTGCGCGCGTCTTCCATGGTCATTACCTGCTTCACCCGCAGGCGCAGGCCGCCCGAGAAGTCATCGTTACTGACCTCCCCTTCGACCACGACCATGGCGTCGTTCTGCAGCAGTGACTGGGCCGCCATGAAGGAGTCGGCAAACAGCGACGCCTCGATGCGCCCCGAGCGGTCATCGAGGGTGACGAAGCCCATCTTGTCGCCCTTCTTGTTCTTCATGACCCGCAACGCAATGATCATGCCGGCGATCGTCTGGGACTCACGGGACGGCTTCAGGTCAATGATGCGCTGCCGGGCAAAACGGCGAATCTCGCTTTCGTACTCGTCGATCGGGTGACCGGTCAGGTACAGGCCCAGTGTGTCCTTCTCGCCTTTGAGGCGCTCTTTGAGCGTCAGCTCGCGGACCTTGCGGTGGTTGGCATAAACGTCCGAGTCTGCCTCGACGAACAAGCCGCCAAACAGGTCGACGTGGCCGCTGTCGGCAGTACGTGCGGTCTGCTCGGCCGACTTGATCGCCTCTTCCAGCGCCGCCAGCAAGGTTGCACGGTTACGGTCGATGTTGGCCTGGTAGGCCTTGATCTCGTCATGGAAGTACGGGCCCAGACGGTCCAGTGCACCACTGCGGATCAACGCATCGAGGGTGCGCTTGTTGACACGCTTGAGGTCGACGCGCTCGCAGAAGTCGAACAGGTCCTTGAACGGGCCGCCCTGCGCACGCACTTCGACGATGGCTTCCACCGGCCCCTCGCCCACGCCCTTGATCGCACCCAGGCCATAGACGATACGGCCGTCGTCATTAACGGTGAACTTGAAGTCGGAGGTGTTCACATCGGGCGCATCGAGGCGCAGCTTCATGCTGCGCACTTCCTCGATCAGCACCACCACCTTGTCGGTGTTGTGCATGTCCGCCGACAGTACCGCGGCCATGAACGGCGCCGGGTAGTGGGTTTTCAGCCAGGCGGTCTGGTAGGACACCAGGCCATAGGCGGCAGAGTGAGATTTGTTGAAGCCGTAACCGGCGAATTTCTCTACCAGGTCAAAGATGTTACCTGCCAGATCGCCATCGATGCCGTTGTTCGCGCAACCTTCGATGAAGCCGCCGCGCTGCTTGGCCATCTCTTCGGGCTTTTTCTTACCCATGGCCCGCCGCAGCATGTCGGCACCGCCCAGGGTATAGCCGGCCATGACCTGGGCAATCTGCATCACCTGCTCTTGATACAGGATGATGCCGTAGGTCGGCGCCAGTACCGGCTGCAGGCCGTCATACTGGTAGTCTGGGTGCGGGTAGGCCAGCTCGGCGCGGCCGTGCTTGCGGTTGATGAAGTCGTCTACCATGCCCGACTGCAGCGGGCCTGGGCGGAACAGCGCCACCAGTGCGATGAGGTCTTCCAGGCAGTCTGGCTTGAGCTTCTTGATCAGCTCCTTCATGCCGCGCGATTCGAGCTGGAACACCGCCGTGGTCTCGGCTTTTTGCAGCAACTCGTAGGTCTTGCGGTCATCCAGCGGAATGAAGTCGATGTTCAGGTCCGGCAGGCTCTGCTTGGCCTGCTCGCGGTTGATCGTCTCCATCGCCCACTTGATGATGGTCAGCGTACGCAGGCCGAGGAAGTCGAACTTGACCAGCCCGGCGGCCTCGACATCGTCCTTGTCGAACTGGGTTACCAGGCCGCCGCCCTCTTCGTCACAGGCGATCGGCGAGAAGTCGGTGAGCTTGGTCGGGGCGATGACCACACCACCGGCGTGCTTGCCGGTACCCCGCGTGACACCCTCGAGCTTGAGGGCCATCTCCCAGATCTCGCGGGCATCTTCGTCGCCCTTGAGGAAGTCGCGCAGGATTTCTTCCTGCTCGTAGGCTTTTTCCAGGGTCATGCCAACTTCGAAGGGGATCATCTTCGACAGGCGATCGGCCAGGCCGTAGGACTTGCCCTGCACCCGCGCCACGTCGCGCACCACCGCCTTGGCGGCCATCGTACCGAAGGTGATGATCTGGCTGACCGCGTTGCGCCCGTAGGCATCGGCCACGTACTCGATGACCCGGTCACGGCCATCCATGCAGAAGTCGACGTCGAAGTCGGGCATGGATACCCGTTCAGGGTTGAGGAAGCGCTCGAACAGCAGGTCATAGGCCAGCGGGTCGAGGTCGGTGATCTTCAACACGTAGGCGACCAGCGAACCGGCACCCGAGCCTCGGCCTGGGCCGACCGGCACGCCGTTGTTCTTGGCCCACTTGATGAAGTCCATAACGATCAGGAAGTAGCCCGGGAAGCCCATCTGGATGATGATATCCAGCTCGAACTTCAGGCGGTCCAGGTAGACCTGGCGCTTTTCCTCATAGTCTGGCGTGGTCTCTTTGGGCCAGAGCACCGCCAGGCGCTCCTCCAGGCCTTCATGGGAGACATGGCGCAGGTAATCGTCGATGCCCATGCCATTGGGCGTCGGGAAATCGGGCAGGAAGTGCTTGCCCAATTGAACCTGGATGTTGCAGCGCTTGGCGATCTCGACAGTGTTGGCGATGGCGTCGGGCAAGTCGCTGAACAGCTCGGCCATTTCGTCCGCGCTCTTGAGGTACTGCTGATCGCTGTAGTTGCGCGGGCGACGCGGGTCGTCCAGGGTCCAGCCCTCGCCGATGCAGACACGGGTTTCGTGGGCATCGTAGTCGGCCTGCTTGATGAAGCGCACATCGTTGGTCGCCACCAGCGGCGCGCCGACCTTGTCGGCCAGGGCCACAGCAGCGTGCACGTATTCTTCGTCGCGGGCGCGGTTGGTGCGCTGCACTTCAACGTAGAAGCGCTCGGGAAACATGCCCAGCCAGTCGCGCAACAGCGCTTCGGCCTCTTCAACCCGACCAGAGAGCAGCGCGGCGCCAATGTCGCCTTCCTTGCCAGCAGACAAGGCGATCAGGCCTTCGCTGGCGGGGGCGATCCACTCGCGCTGCAAAATCACCAGGCCATTGCGCTGGCCTTCAACCCAACCGCGCGAAATCAGCTCGGTGAGGTTGCGATAGCCCTGGGGGTTCATCGCCAGGAAGCAGACACGGGACAACGGGGCTTCCGGGTCGGGCCCGGCCAGCCACAGGTCGGCACCACAGATCGGCTTGATCCCGGCGCCCATGGCGGTCTTGTAGAACTTCACCAGCGAGCACATGTTGCTCTGGTCGGTGATCGCCACCGCCGGCATGTTCATCCCCGCCAGCGCCTTGGCCAGCGGTTTGATCCGCACCAGGCCGTCGACCAGCGAGAATTCGGAGTGCACGCGAAGGTGAACGAAGGGAACCGACATGGGTGATCCTGTAGCAGAACGACAAGGGCGGGATTGTAGCGTAAATGAGTGCAGGATTTGGGGCTGCTGTGCAGCCCATTCGCGGGGCGAGCCCGCCCCCACAGGTTCTGCACCCAGCTTGAATACTGTGCGGGCCCTGTGGGAGCGGGCTCGCCCCGCGAATGGGCCGCACAGCGGCCCCAACGCACTAGATCAAAGAATCGGTAATACCCTCACGGGCCTCCCAGGCCGCCCGTACCGGCGCAAAGGAGCGTCGGTGAATGGGCGTAGGCCCAAGCCGTGCCAGGGCTTGGAGGTGCACCGGCGTCGGATAACCCTTGTGCCCACCGATGCCGTATCCGGGGTAGATCAGCTCGAACGCACTCATCTCCCGATCACGCGTCACCTTGGCCAGGATCGACGCAGCCGCGATGGCCGGTACCTGGCTATCACCTTTTACGACTGGTGCCGCGGGCACCGCCAGCTTGGGGCAGCGGTTGCCGTCGATCAGTGCCAGCTTGGGCGTGACATGCAGCCCCTCGACCGCACGCTGCATGGCCAGCATGGTGGCCTGAAGAATGTTCAGCCGGTCGATTTCTTCAACCTCGGCGCGGGCAATGCAAAAGCTCAGCGCCTTCTCGCAGATTTCGTCGAACAACGCCTCGCGCTTGGCTTCGGTGAGTTTCTTCGAATCGTTGAGGCCGAGGATCGGCCGTGCCGGGTCGAGGATCACTGCAGCCGTCACCACCGCGCCACACAACGGGCCACGGCCGACTTCATCGACCCCGGCGACCAGGTCTTCGACCAGGTTGAAATCCAGTCCTATTTGCATCTCAGCGGTCCTTGAGCAAGGCCAGTACCGCCTCGGCGGCCTGGTTGGAAGCATCCCGGCGCAGGGTGCGGTGAATCTCGTCAAAACGTTCGGTCTGCTGGCTGCCATCGGCCACCAAGGGGGCCAAGGTTTGCGCCAGGGCTTCGCTGGTGGCGTCATCCTGCAGCAGTTCAGGCACCAGTTCGCGCTGGGCCAGCAGGTTGGGCAACGACACGTAAGGGCTTTTGACCAGGCGCTTGAGAATCCAGTAGGTCAACGGCGCCAGGCGATAAGCCACCACCATGGGGCGCTTGTACAACAGCGCCTCCAGGGTGGCGGTACCCGACGCGATAAGCACCGCATCGCAGGCCGCCAGGGCCTGGTGCGACTGGCCGTCGAGCAGAGTCAGCGGCAGCGCGCGCCCTTCGAGCATCTGCTCGACCTGGGCACGCCGTGCGGCGTTGGCGCAGGGCAGCACGAAGCGCACACCCGGTACTCGTTCGCGCAGGCGCTCGGCGGCATCGAGGAACAGCGCCCCCAGGCGCCCGACTTCGCCGCCGCGGCTGCCAGGCATCAAGGCCACCACCGGGCCTGGGCCCAGGCCAAGCGCAGCACGCGCCGCCTGTCGGTCGGCCTCAAGCGGAATGGTATCGGCCAGTGGGTGGCCGACGAAACGTACCGGCACCCCCTGCTCCTCGTAGAACCGGGCTTCGAACGGCAACAGCGTCAGCATCAGGTCGCAGCCTTCGCGGATCTTCAGCACGCGCTTCTGCCGCCACGCCCATACGGATGGGCTGACGTAGTGCACGGTCTTGATACCGGCCTGACGCAGTTTCAATTCGATGTTGAGGGTGAAATCCGGTGCGTCGATGCCGATGAACACATCGGGCTTTTCGGCGATGAGGGTCTGGATCAACAACTTGCGGCGCTTGAGCAGCTCACGCAGCCGTCCCAGTACCTCGACCAGGCCCATGACCGCCAGACGTTCCATGGGGAAATAGGATTGCAGGCCTTCGGCTTCCATCAAGGGGCCGCCAACGCCGATGAAGCGGACGTCGGGATGGCGCGCCTTGAGGGCGCGCATCAAGCCAGACCCGAGAATATCGCCGCTGGCCTCACCCGCGACCAGGGCTACGCAAAGCTGGGCCATGTCAGCGGGTGATGCCGCGGGCAGAATTCAGGATCGACTGACGGAACAGATCGACCTCAGGGTGCTGGGCTGCCAGTTCGTCCAGCGCCTTGATCGCGTCTTCGACGGTCAGGCCCTGACGGTAGACGATCTTGTAGCAACGACGCAGGGTATGAATGACCTCGTCGCTGAAACCCCGACGACGCATGCCTTCGAAGTTCATGCTGCGTGCTTCGGCCGGGCTGCCGAACACCGTGACGAAGGCCGGTACGTCTTTGCCGATCGCCGTGCCCATGCCGGAAAACGCATGTGCACCGATATGGCAGTACTGGTGCACCAGGGTGTACCCGGACAGAATTGCCCAGTCACCCACATGAACATGCCCCGCCAACGCGGTGTTGTTCACCAGAATGCAATGATTGCCGATGACACTGTCGTGACCGATGTGGGCGTAGGCCATGATCAGGTTGTGATCGCCGACGGTGGTTTCTGCACGGTCCTGAACGGTACCGCGGTGAATGGTCACACCTTCGCGGAACACATTGTGATCACCGATCACCAGGCGCGTCGGCTCACCCTTGTACTTGAGGTCAGGGGTGTCTTCGCCGATCGAGGAAAACTGGTAGATGCGGTTGTGCTTGCCGATACGGGTCGGCCCCTTGAGCACCACATGCGGGCCAATGACGGTGCCCTCCCCGATTTCGACATCAGGGCCAACGATCGACCAGGGGCCCACCTCGACACCGTCGGCCAGCTTGGCCGACGGGTCGATGATGGCCCGAGGATCAATCAAATTCATAGGGAGCGTTCCGCGCAGGTGATTTCTGCCGAGCAGACAGGCTTGCCGTCGACCAGGGCGCGGCACTCGAATTTCCAGATCATGCTCTTGCGGCTGAGGAACTTGGCTTCCAGCACAAGTTGGTCACCCGGCAATACCGGCTGACGGAAACGCAATTTGTCGGACCCGACAAAGTAATACAGGGTGCCATCTGCCGGCTTGGCATCGAGCATCTTGAAACCGAGGATGCCGGCCGCCTGGGCCATGGCCTCGATGATCAGAACGCCCGGCATGATCGGGTGGGCCGGGAAGTGGCCATTGAAGAACGGCTCGTTGATGCTGACATTCTTGTAGGCACGAATGCTCTGGGCCTCGAAGTCCAGATCCGTCACGCGATCCACCAGCAGGAACGGGTAACGGTGAGGCAGGTATTCGCGAATCTCGTTGATGTCCATCATTTCGGGGGGAAGCCTGTAATAAGAATAGGGAGCGCAGGTGCTGACCACGCGCTCCTTTTGCAGTCCAAAGAGGAGCCAGCTAGCGTCTGTTCACTCTTGCTCAGGGAATGGTATCAGCCTTCTGATGCCGGCTGGCCACCTGAGGTCACGGTATCGATGCGCTTTTCAACCTGCTGGAGACGCTTGGCCATGTCGTCCAGGTGGCGGATACGCGCGGCGCTCTTGCGCCAGTCAGCCAATGGCTGCATGGCTGTGCCGGAAGAATAGGCACCCGGTTCGGTGATCGATCGGGTCACCATGGTCATCCCGGACACGAAAACGTTATCACAGACATCAATATGACCCACCATGCCGACACCGCCAGCAATGGTGCAGTGCTTGCCAATGCGCGTGCTGCCGGAAATGCCGACACAGGCGGCCATGGCCGTGTGCTCACCGATCTGAACGTTATGGGCGATCTGGATCTGGTTGTCGAGCTTGACCCCGTCGGCAATGCGCGTGTCCGACAACGCACCACGGTCGATTGCCGTGTTGACGCCGATTTCTACATCATCGCCGATGGTCACGCCGCCGATCTGGGCAATCTTGCGCCATACGCCCTTCTCGTTGGCGAAGCCGAAGCCCTCGCCACCGATCACTGCGCCAGACTGGATCACCACACGCTTGCCGATGGTCACGTCATGGTACAGGGTGACCCGTGGCGCCAGCCAGCCGCCCTCACCGATGACGCAACGGGCACCGACCACGCAGTGGGCACCGATGCTGACATTGGCAGCAACCTGCGCACCACTTTCGATGACGACGAACGGGCCGATGCTCGCACTGGCATCCACCTGGGCATCTTCAGCCACTACGGCGCTGGGATGAATTCCCGCCACAGCCTTGGGCTTGGGATCGAACAGGTGGGAAATGCGCGCATAGGCCAGGTACGGATCAGCGACGATCAGTGCATTGCCGGCAAAGCCTTCAGCATCCGCAGCCTTGAGCAGCACCGCTGCCGCCTGGCTGTTATCCAGGAATTTGCGGTACTGCGGGTTGGCGAGGAAGCTCAATTGACCGGGGCCGGCCTCCTGCAAGGTGGCCAGCCCGGTAATCTGCAGCGCCTCGGGCCCCTTGAGGGTGGCGCCGAGGGCTTCGGCCAACTGGCCAAGCGTCATGTTCAAGGTCATATCAACGGGCTTGGTTCATGCGCTCGATGACTTGGCGGGTGATGTCGTACTGAGGTTTGACATCGATGACCGCGCCACGCTCGAGAACCAGGTCGAAACCGCCCTTCTTGATCACTTCCTCGACAGCGCCGTCCAGCTTCGGCTTCAGTTGCTTGAGCATGTCACGGTCAGCAACGGCCTTGGCTTCGTTCAGTTCCTTGGACTGGAACTGGAAGTCACGGGCCTTTTGCTTGAACTCGAGCTCCAGGCGCTCACGCTCCTGCTGCTGCATCTTGTCGCCACCTTTGATCAGGCGGTCCTGGATGCCCTTGGCGCTGCTTTCCAGGCTTTTCAGCTTGGTCAGTTGCGGGCCGAATTTTTTCTCTGCATCAACCGCATACTTCTTGGCGGCATCCGATTCCAGCAGGGCCATCTGATAGTTCAGGACGGCAACCTTCATTTCGGCGAAAGCCGGGGTGGCGACCAGCGCCGTGGCCAAAATGGCCAGTTGAGTCAACTTACGCACGATGCACTCCTGGATAAACCGTTGTCGTTATGCAAGGGCCGACCTTAGAAGGTCTGGCCCAGAGAGAATTGGAACACCTGGGTATCGGCATCGTCCGGCTTCTTGACCGGCATCGCCAGGCTGAAGCTCAACGGGCCCAGTGCAGTGATCCAGGTCACACCCAGACCCACCGAACTGGCCATACCCGAGAAACCGACCTTCTCGCAATCTGGCTTGCTGCCGCAGTTGGTATCGAACACGTTACCCACGTCCCAGAATACCGACGTGCGCAGCGAACGCTGGTCCTTGACGAACGGCAGAGGGAACAGCAGTTCGACACCACCCTGGACCAACACGTTGCCACCGAACGGCAGCGGATCCTGATCCGGGTCGGCGATGGTACCCGGCTTGCCACCCGGGTTGCCTTCACCACGGCTAGGCGTACTGCGTGGGCCCAGGCTGCTGTCCTTGAAGCCACGGACAGAGTTGAAGCCGCCCGCGTAGTAGTTCTCGTAGAACGGCAGGCCCGAGGTGCTGCCGTAGCCATCACCATAGCCCAGTTCAGTGTGCAGGCGCAGGGTGTAGTCGTTGTTGATTGGCTTGAACAGCTGGCCGCGGTAGTCGAGCTTGTAGAACGACAGGTCGCTGCCCGGAATGGTCGATTCCAGGGTCAGGCTTTGCGAGTGACCACGAGTCGCCAGCACGCCTTTGTTCAGGGTCGATTCGGACCAGCCGATCGACGCCTTGAAGTTCAGGAAGTTGTCACCCTCTTGATCGAGGAAGTCGAAGATCTCGTCAACGGTGTATTTACCGGTCTTGATCTTGTCCTGCTGAACGCTCAGGCCATAGGTCAGGCGCGAGGTTTCGCTGATCGGGTAACCCAGGCTGACACCGGCACCCAGGCTGTCGACCGCATAGCTGGCAACGTCGACATCGAGGTCGTCGTAGTCGGTGCTGCGGTAGAAGGCGTTGTAACCCAGGCTGACACCGTCAGCCGTGAAGTAGGGGTCCACGAAGCCGAAGTTGTAGCGGGTCTGGTATTCGGAACGGGTCAGGCCGATGGAGACCTTGTTACCGGTACCCAGGAAGTTGCTCTGGCTGATCGAACCACCCAGGATCAGACCGGCGCTCTGGGCGAAACCGACCGACGCCGTAATGGAGCCGGACGCTTGTTCCTCGACGCTGTAGTTGACGTCGACCTGGTCATCGGTGCCAGGCACCGGCGGGGTCTCGACGTTGACTTCCTTGAAGAAGCCCAGGCGTTCCAGACGGGTCTTGGACTGGTCGATCAGGTAAGTCGACGCCCAGCCGCCTTCCATCTGACGCATTTCGCGACGCAGCACTTCGTCTTCGGTCTTGGTGTTGCCGCGGTAGTTGATGCGGTTGACGTAGGCACGCTTGCCCGGGTCGACCACAAACATGATATCGACGGTGTGGTCCTGGTCGTTCGGCTGTGGCACGCCGTTGACGTTGGCGAAGGTGTAGCCTTCGTTACCCAGACGACGGGTGATCAGCTCGGACGTGGTGGTCATCACCTTGCGCGAGAATACCTGGCCCGGCTGCACCAGCAGCAGCGACTTGACCTGGTCTTCCGGCACCTTGAGGTCACCGGAGAGCTTCACGTCACGGACGGTGTACTTCTCGCCTTCGTTGATGTTGACGGTGATGTAGACGTGTTTCTTGTCTGGCGTGATGGATACCTGGGTAGAGGCGATATCCATGTTGATGTAGCCACGGTCCAGGTAGTAGGAACGCAGACGCTCCAGGTCACCGGAGAGTTTTTCACGGGCGTACTTGTCGTCGTTCTTGAAGAACGACAGCCAGTTGGTGGTTTTCAGCTCGAACAGCTGCGACAGCTCTTCGTCGTCGAAGACGTTGTTGCCCACCACGTTGATGTGCTGAATGGCCGCGACGGTGCCTTCGTTGATCTTTATTTTCAGCGCGACGCGGTTGCGCGGCTGCGGCACGACTTCGGCGTCGACCTCGGCCGAGTAGCGGCCCTGGGCCACGTACTGGCGCTGCAGCTCGTTACGCACACCTTCAAGGGTGGCGCGCTGGAAGATTTCACCTTCGGCCAGGCCAGACTGCTTCAGACCCTTCATCAGGTCTTCGGTGCTGATCGCCTTGTTGCCTTCGATCTCGATGCTGGAAACCGACGGGCGCTCGACCACGTTGATGATCAGGACATTGCCATCGCGGCTCAGCTGGATGTCTTGGAAGAAGCCAGTCTTGAACAGGGAACGGGTCGAATCCACCAGGCGCCGATCATCGGCCTGATCGCCGACGTTGAGCGGCAAGGCACCGAAGACGCTGCCGGCGGAAACCCGCTGCAGGCCGTTGACACGAATATCGGAGATGGTGAAGGACTCGGCGTGAACTTCAGCGATCATCAGTGCGGAGAGGACCGCAGTTAGCAGCAGACGTTTCATGAAGTCCTTTTATTCCAACTGGCAATAAACAACCCGCCGCGAAGTGGCGGCAGGTTCGCAATGCGAAGCTTTATAGTCGACCCAGATCGTTGATCAGGGCGAGCAACATCACCCCTACGACCAAACTGATACCGATCTGGACCCCCCAACCTTGCACCCGATCTGACAGCGGACGACCGCGCGCCCACTCGACCAGGTAAAACAGCAAATGCCCCCCATCCAGTACTGGAATGGGCAGCAGGTTAAGAACCCCCAGGCTTATGCTCAGGTAGGCCAGGAAATTCAGGAAATCCCCCACGCCGGACTGGGCTGAAGCGCCCGCCACTTTAGCAATGGTTATCGGTCCGCTCAAGTTTTTTACCGAGAGCTCTCCGAACAGCATTTTCTTCAGCGACTCGAGCGTCAGGACGCTCATGTTCCAGGTGCGCGACAAGCCCTCACCTACCGCGTCCAACGGGCCATAACTGACTTCGCGGAGCATGTTGGCAGGCCATTCGCCACCTTTTACCCCCGCGCCCAGGTAACCGCCCGCGGCCTTGCCCTCACCCTTGCGGGCCAGGGTTACCGGTACATCCAGCGCAGCGCCATCGCGCTCGACACGTACCACGACCTTGGCTTGCGGGTGGGCGCGCACGGTGTCGACCACCTGCTGCCAGTCGCTCACTGCCACGCCATCGAGGGCCAGCAGCTTGTCACCTGTCTTCAAGCCGGCGGCAGCGGCCGGCCCTTTCGAATCGATCTCGGCCAGCACCGGCACGATCACCGGGCGCCAAGGGCGCAAGCCCAGGGACTGGATAGGGTCTGGCTCGTCGGCGCCTTTCAGCCAGTGGTCCAGCTTGATCTGCAAGTGCTGCTCGGCGCTGGCGCCTTCGTCGCGCACGCCTACCTGCAGGGTGCCGCTCTCGCCCAGACGGCGAACCAGTTGCAGGTTGACCGCAGACCAACCGCTGGTCGCCTTGCCATCGATGGATACAATTTCCTGACCTGCGGTCAGGCCTGCCGACGCTGCCAGGCTGCCCGCTTCGACCGCACCGATGACCGGGCGAATCTGCTGGGTGCCGAGCATGGCCAAGAGCCAGAAGAACACGATGGCCAGCAAGAAGTTGGCAATCGGGCCAGCGGCAACGATGGCGATACGCTGACGCACGCTTTTACGGTTGAACGACTGGTCGGCCAACGCAGGCGGGACATCGCCCTCGCGTTCATCGAGCATCTTGACGTAGCCGCCCAGCGGAATCGCCGCCACCACGAATTCGGTGCCCTGGCGGTCATGCCAGCGCAACAACGGCGTACCGAAGCCCACCGAAAAACGCAGCACCTTGACGCCGCAGCGTCGGGCCACCCAGAAGTGGCCGAATTCGTGGAACGTGACCAGAACACCCAAGGCCACCAGGGTGCCGACAATCATGTAGAGCGCAGTCATATCTTTCTCCAGATGACGTTCAGCAGAACGACTTTTCGCACAAGCCCTGGCAGGCCTGCATCATCGACCGTGACGCCGCAACCACTCACGGGACAGCTCCCGGGCACGCTGGTCGGCGGCAAATACCGCGTCCAACGAGGCCAGTGGCACTACAGGCTCCTGATCGAGCACTTGTTCGATCATACCCGCGATCTCCGGGAAGCGGATACGCCGCTGGAGAAATGCCTCGACAGCCACTTCGTTGGCCGCATTGAGCACGGCAGGTGCACTGTTGCCGGCCTCGGCAGCCTGCCGCGCCAGGCGCAGGCACGGGAAGCGCTGTTCGTCGGGCGCCTGGAAATCCAGGCGTGCGATAGCAAACAGGTCCAGCGGTGCGACGCCAGAATCAATGCGCTCTGGCCAGGCCAGCGCATTGGCGATCGGCGTGCGCATGTCCGGGTTGCCCAGCTGGGCGAGCACTGAACCGTCCACGTAATCCACCAGCGAGTGGATCACGCTCTGCGGGTGCACCACCACCTCGACCTTGGCGGGCGAAGCATCGAACAGCCAGCAGGCCTCGATCAACTCGAGCCCTTTGTTCATCATGCTGGCCGAATCCACAGAAATCTTGCGCCCCATGGACCAGTTAGGGTGCGCGCACGCCTGCTCCGGCGTGACATCGGCCAATGCGGCGGACGGTGTTTCGCGGAACGGGCCACCCGATGCCGTCAGCAGGATGCGGCGCACCCCCACCTGGCTCAGGCCGCGGGCATAGTCGCCGGGCAGGCACTGGAAGATTGCATTGTGCTCGCTGTCGATCGGCAGCAGCACGGCACCACTGCGCCGCACCGCCTCCATGAACAGCGCGCCAGACATGACCAGCGCCTCTTTATTGGCCAGCAACACTTTCTTGCCCGCCTCGACGGCAGCCAAGGTCGGTCGCAGCCCTGCTGCACCCACGATGGCGGCCATCACCGCATCCACCTCAGGCGCTGCGGCAACCTGGCAAAGCCCCGCCTCGCCTTCCAGCACCTGGGTGGCGCAACCGACGGCCGCCAGGCCGTCGCGCAAGCGCGCAGCGCCTTCGGCATTCGGCACTACTGCGTACTCCGGGCGATGCCGGACGCACAACGCCAGCAGCTCGTCGATGCGCGAGTAACCGCTCAGGGCAAATACCGAATAACGCTCAGGGTGACGTGCAATCACATCCAGCGTGCTCAGGCCAATGGAGCCCGTGGCACCCAGCACGGTAATGCGCTGCAACGTACTCACATCACACCCCATTCGGCAGCCCACAACAGCACGGCAAAGAGCGGGATGGCCGCCGTCAGGCTGTCGATGCGGTCGAGCACGCCACCATGGCCGGGCAGCAGGTTGCTGCTGTCCTTGATGCCCGAGCGGCGCTTGAACATGCTTTCAGTCAGGTCACCAATCACCGAGGCCATGACCACCAGTGCCGCGCCCATCAGACCCAGCAGGATCTGGCCAACACCCCAGTCGCGGCTGATACCGACCACCAGCGTAATGACCAAGCTGACAGCCAGGCCGCCATAGACGCCTTCCCAGCTTTTGCCAGGGCTGACCTGCGGCGCCAGCTTGCGCTTGCCGAAGGCACGGCCGGAGAAGTAGGCACCGATGTCGGCGGCCCACACCAGCACCATGACCGATAGAATCAGCCAGTTGCCGAGCGGCCAGTGCTTGAGCAGCACCAAGCCTTGCCACGCCGGCAGTAACACCAGCAGGCCAATCAGCAAGCGGCAGGCCGCACTGGCCCATAGCTCGCTGCTGCGCGGATAGGTCAGCACCAGCCAGGTGGCCAGCCCCCACCAGATCACTGACGCACCCAGCACCCACGGTGCCAGGTCGGGCATCAGGTGCAGCAGCATCAGCGCTCCGGCGACGACCGCGGCGTAGGCAATGCGCAGTGGCTGGGTCATCAACCCCGCCAGGCGCGCCCACTCCCAGGCACCGAGGGTGACCACGAAGCCGATGAACAGGGCGAAATCCCCACCGTTGAGCAGGAAGAAGCCACCCAGCGCGACCGGCAGCAGGATCAGCGCGGTAATGATGCGTTGTTTAAGCATTAAGCACGAGCTCCAGCCTCGACCTGCTCGCTGGTCTTACCGAAGCGGCGCTGGCGCGAAGCGAAATCGGCCAGGGCATTGCGCATGGCCTCGTGTTTGAAGTCCGGCCAGTACAGGTCGGAGAAATACAGCTCGGCATAGGCCAGCTGCCACAGCAGGAAATTGCTGATGCGGCGTTCGCCCCCGGTGCGGATGCACAGGTCCGGCAACGGCAACTCACCGGTGGACAGGCACGTCTGCAGCAGACCCGGCGTGATATCGTCCGGACGCAGATGGCCCGCCTGTACTTCACGCGCCAGGCGCTGGGCAGCCTGGGCGATATCCCACTGGCCACCGTAGTTGGCCGCGATCTGCAGGATGAAGCGGTTGTTGCCGGCGGTCAGTGCCTCGGCCTCACGCATGGCAGCCTGCAGCTCAGGGTGAAAGCGCGAGCGATCACCAATGATGCGCAAGCTGATGTTGTTCTCGTTGAGGCGACGCGCCTCACGGCGCAGGGCCGAGAAGAACAACTCCATCAGCGCACCGACCTCTTCGGCGGGGCGCTGCCAGTTTTCGCTGGAGAAGGCGAACAGGGTCAGTACCTCGACCCCCGATTCGGCGCAGACTTCGATGACCGCACGCACGGCATCGACGCCAGCCTTGTGCCCGGCAACGCCGGGCAGCAAGCGCTTCTTCGCCCAGCGGTTGTTGCCATCCATGATGATCGCGACGTGTCGCGGCACCGAGGACGGCGCCGCTGGCTTGGTCTTTTCCATTAAAAAACCTCGGCCTTAGACGGCCAACAGGTCCTTTTCCTTGGCCTTGAACGCAGCGTCGATTTCGGCGACGAACTTGTCGGTCAGCTTCTGGATCTCGTCAGCGGCGCGACGTTCTTCGTCTTCGCTGATTTCCTTGTCCTTGGTCAGCTTCTTCAGGTCGGCGAGTGCGTCACGGCGCACGTTACGCACGGCTACCTTGGCATCTTCGGCAACGCCGCTGGCCTGCTTGGTGTAACCCTTGCGGGTTTCCTCGGTCAGGGCCGGCATCGGGACGCGGATGGTGGTACCGGCGCTGGACGGGTTCAGGCCCAGGTCGGAGGTCAGGATGGCTTTTTCGATGGCAGCGCTGAGGTTCTTGTCGTGCGCAACGATCTTCAGGGTGCGCGCGTCCTCGACGGTAATCGCGGCCACCTGGTTCAGCGGCATTTCGCTACCCCAGGCAGTGACCCTGACGCTGTCCAGGATGCTTGGGTGGGCACGGCCGGTGCGGATGGCAGCCAGGTGGCGACCCAGCGCCTCGATGGACTTGCCCATGCGGTCCTGGGCGTCTTTCTTGATAGCGTTGATCATTTTTGAACTTCCTCGATCAGGGTTCCTTCCGCGCCGCCATGCACGATGTTCAGCAGGGCGCCCGGCTTGTTCATGTTGAAGACGCGCAGCGGCATCTTGTGGTCGCGGCAAAGGCAGATTGCCGTCAGATCCATCACGCCCAGCTTGCGATCCAGCACTTCATCGTAGGTCAGATGATCGAACTTCTCGGCATGCGGGTCCTTGAATGGATCTGCAGTGTATACACCATCGACCTTGGTTGCCTTCAATACCACGTCGGCATCGATTTCGATGGCGCGCAGGCAAGCGGCGGAGTCGGTGGTGAAGAACGGGTTGCCGGTACCGGCAGCGAAGATTACGACTTCTTTGGCGTTCAGGTGGCGCATGGCTTTGCGGCGATCATAGTGATCGGTCACGCCCACCATGGAAATCGCCGACATGACGATGGCGGTAATGTTTGCCCGCTCCAGCGCGTCGCGCATGGCCAGGGCATTCATGACGGTCGCCAGCATGCCCATGTGGTCACCGGTGACGCGGTCCATGCCGGCTGCACTGAGCGCCGCACCACGGAACAGGTTGCCACCGCCGATCACCAGACCGACTTGCACACCGATGCCGACCAGTTGGCCGACTTCCAGCGCCATGCGATCCAGGACCTTGGGGTCGATCCCGAACTCTTCCGAGCCCATCAGGGCCTCGCCGCTAAGTTTGAGTAGAATGCGTTTATAGCGAGCCTGATGACCACTGCCCTGCTGAGCCATTGCGAATCTCTCCTGCGGCGTTTGTAAAAAATTCTGGCGGGCTGCTTGAGCCTGCGTGTAACTCTAACGTGACGCAGCGACTGCGTCAGCGAACAGCGGTTTGGAAAACCGCTCCCGCTTTGACAAAGAGGCTGCGCGCGTGAGCGGGCAGCCTCTTTGGGGCGACAGACGTGTCTGTCTTACTGCTTGGCAGCAGCTACCTGAGCGGCAACTTCTTCAGCGAAGTTGTCGACTGGCTTCTCGATGCCTTCGCCGACCTTGAAGTAGGTGAAGGAAACGATTTCAGCACCGGCTTTCTTCGCCAGCTCGCCAACCTTGACTTCCGGGTTCATGACGAAGGCTTGCTCTTTCAGCGAAGCTTCAGCCTTGAACTTGGTGATACGGCCGTTGATCATGTTCTCAACGATGTTTTCCGGCTTGCCGGCGATCTTGTCGGCGTTCAGCTGCAGGAAGACATTCTTCTCGCGCTCGATGGCCTCGGCGGAGATTTCCGATGCATCCAGGAACTCCGGGTTCGAAGCAGCAACGTGCATGGCGATGTTCTTGGCCAGCTCGACGTCGCCGCCTTTCAGGACAACAACGGCACCGATCTTGTTGCCGTGCAGGTAAGCACCAACAACGTCACCCTCAACGCGCGCCAGGCGGCGGATGTTGACGTTTTCGCCGCACTTGGCGACCAGGGCTTCACGGGCTGCTTCGCGCGAAGCGATCAGCGGCGCAGCGTCGGTCAGCTTCTGGGCGAAGGCTTCTTCGAGGCTTTCGGCTACGAAGTTTTTGAAGTCGTCTTGCAGGGCCAGGAAGTCGGTCTGCGAGTTGACTTCCAGCAGAACGGCGGCTTTGCCGTCGGTCTTGACGGCGATAGCGCCTTCAGCAGCGACGTTGCCAGCCTTTTTGGCGGCCTTGATGGCGCCAGAGGCACGCATGTCGTCAATGGCTTTTTCGATGTCGCCGCCGGCCTTTTCCAGGGCCTTTTTGCAATCCATCATGCCTTCGCCGGTACGCTCGCGCAGTTCTTTGACCAGCGCTGCAGTAATTGCTGCCATTTCAAAATCCTCTTGGAAAGTTTTTCAACCATTCCACCCGCTCATCACGGGCGTTCAATTCTGCAAATCCGCTGTTTTTATCTCAGCAGGCCCATAGTGCGGGGCGGTTGCTGACAGCAGGATTTCAAGGTGGCAAAAAGGGGGCAAAGCCCCCTTTTTGCGTGCCAAGTAGACGCCAGGCGTCAATTACTCAGCAGCAGGTGCAGCCGCTTCTTCAGCGTAGACTTCGGTGCCGCCAGCAACGTTGTTGCGGCCGCGGATGATGGCGTCAGCCATCGAAGTCATGTACAGCTCGATAGCGCGAATGGCGTCATCGTTACCTGGGATGATGTAGTCAACACCTTCCGGGCTGCTGTTGGTATCGACAACGCCGATAACCGGGATGCCCAGCTTGTTGGCTTCGGTGATAGCAATGCGCTCGTGGTCAACGTCGATCACGAACAGGGCATCAGGCAGGCCGCCCATGTCCTTGATACCACCCAGGCTGCGGTCCAGCTTTTCCAGATCGCGCGAACGCATCAGGGCTTCTTTCTTGGTCAGCTTGGCAAAGGTGCCATCTTCGGCCTGAGTTTCCAGGTCGCGCAGACGCTTGATCGAAGCACGGATGGTTTTGTAGTTGGTCAGCATGCCGCCCAACCAGCGGTGGTCAACGTATGGCGAACCGGCACGAGCAGCTTGCTCGGCGACGATCTTGCCGGCGGAACGCTTGGTGCCGACGAACATGATCTTGTTCTTGCCCTGGGCCAGACGCTCTACGAAAGCCAGAGCTTCGTTGAACATTGGCAGGGTTTTTTCCAGGTTGATGATGTGGATCTTGTTACGCGCGCCGAAAATGTACTTGCCCATTTTCGGGTTCCAGTAACGGGTCTGGTGGCCGAAGTGCACACCGGCCTTCAGCATATCGCGCATGTTGACTTGGGACATGATAGTTCCTTGATAAGTCGGGTTGGGCCTCCACGCATCCCAATGACCAACCCACAGATTCTAGAATCCGGGGCACCCAGGTCATCGTGTCGACACGTGTGTGGGTTTAGGGCTTACGGGGTCGACCCCGAAAGCGGCGCATTTTATACCACAGACCGCGAGCGAACGGAACCCGAATACTGTCGCGTCCGTCAGCGGTTTTTGCAGCACCCAGGCTTTCAGGCCAAAATGCCCTCTATAGACAGCAGGATGGCCGGCTTTATCCCGACCGATTGCCGCCCTGCTCTGCTAGAATCCGGCCTTTCCCGTTTGTTCGCGCCGTGCACGGCGCCGTAGAGAGCCTGTAATGACCGTCACCATCAAGACCGCAGAAGACATCGAGAAGATGCGCATCGCCGGCCGCCTGGCCGCCGAGGTGCTGGAAATGATCGAAGAGCACGTCAAGCCCGGTGTCACCACCGAAGAACTGGACCGCCTGTGCCACGACTACATCGTCAACGTCCAGCAGGCCATCCCGGCGCCGCTCAACTACAAGGGTTACCCTAAGTCGATCTGCACCTCGATCAACCATGTGGTCTGCCACGGCATCCCCAACGACAAGCCGCTCAAGGACGGTGACACGCTCAACATCGATGTCACCGTGATCAAGGACGGCTACCACGGCGACACCAGCCGCATGTTCCACGTCGGTAACGTGCCGGTCTGGGCCGAGCGCCTGTCCAAGGTCACCCAGGAATGCATGTACAAGGCCATCGAGCTGGTCAAGCCGGGCTGCCGCCTGGGCGACATCGGCGAAGTGATCCAGAAGCACGCTGAAAAGAACGGCTTCTCGGTGGTGCGCGAATTCTGCGGCCACGGCATTGGCAAAGTGTTCCACGAAGAACCGCAGATCCTCCACTACGGCCGCGCCGGCACTGGCATGGAGCTCAAAGAAGGCATGACCTTCACCATCGAGCCGATGATCAACCAGGGCAAGGCCGACACCAAGGTGCTGGGCGATGGCTGGACCGCCATTACCAAGGACCGCAAGCTCTCGGCCCAGTGGGAACACACCTTGGTGGTGACAGCGACCGGTTACGAGATCTTCACCCTGCGCAAGGACGACACCATCGCGCGCACCTCGGCCTGAGTCCGCGCCAGGCACACCACGACAGGAACGCGACGCAATGCCCCAGGTGGATCCCGAGCTGTTCGACCGCGGCCAGTTCCAGGCGGAACTGGCCCTCAAGGCGAGCCCTATCGCCGCCTTCAAGAAAGCCATCCGCCAGGCGGGCGAGGTGCTCGACCGGCGTTTTCGCGAAGGCCGCGAAATCCGCCGTTTGATCGAGGACCGCGCCTGGCTCGTCGACAACATCCTGCAGCAGGCCTGGAACCAGTTCGACTGGGGCGACCAGAGTGGCATCGCCCTGGTCGCGGTAGGCGGTTACGGGCGCGGTGAACTGCACCCGCATTCCGACATCGACCTGCTGATTTTGCTGGGTGCAGCCGAACACGAGCAGTACCGCGAGGCCATCGAGCGCTTCCTCACCCTGCTCTGGGACATCGGCCTGGAAGTGGGCCAGAGCGTGCGCACCGTCGACGAATGTGCCGAGCAGGCGCGTGCCGACCTGACGGTCATCACCAACATGATGGAAAGCCGCACCGTCGCCGGCCCCGAAGCCTTGCGCCAGCGCATGCTGGACGTCACCAGCACCGAGCACATGTGGCCGAGCAAGGAGTTCTTCCTGGCCAAGCGCGCCGAGCTCAAGGCCCGCCACCACAAGTACAACGACACCGAGTACAACCTTGAGCCCAACGTCAAGGGCTCACCTGGTGGCCTGCGCGACATTCAGACCGTGTTGTGGGTGGCGCGCCGCCAATACGGCACGCTGAACCTGCACGCCCTGGCCGGCGAAGGTTTTTTGCTGGAAAGCGAGAACGAACTGCTGGCCTCCTCCCAGGACTTCCTGTGGAAGGTGCGCTATGCCCTGCACATGCTGGCCGGGCGCTCGGAAGACCGCCTGCTGTTCGACCACCAGCGCAGCATCGCCGCCCTGCTGGGCTACAGCGACGAGAACCCCAAGCGCGCGATCGAGCAGTTCATGCAGCAGTACTACCGGGTGGTGATGAGCATCAGCCAGTTGTGCGACCTGATCATCCAGCACTTCGAGGAAGTCATCCTCGCCGACGATGACAGCGGCACCACCCAACCCTTGAATGCGCGCTTCCGCCTGCATGACGGCTATATAGAAGCCGCCAAGCCGAACGTATTCAAACGCACGCCGTTCGCCATGCTGGAAATTTTCGTACTGATGGCCCAGCACCCGGAGATCAAAGGGGTACGCGCCGATACCGTGCGCCTGCTGCGCGAGCACCGGCACCTGATCGACGAAACCTTCCGTCACGATATCCGCAACACCAGCCTGTTCATCGAGCTGTTCAAATGCGAGATCGGCATCCACCGCAACCTGCGCCGCATGAACCGCTACGGCATCCTTGGCCGCTACCTGCCGGAATTCGGCCTGATCGTCGGGCAGATGCAGCATGACCTGTTCCACATCTATACGGTCGATGCGCACACGCTCAACCTGATCAAGCACCTGCGCAAGCTGCAGTACACGCCGGTTTCCGAGAAATTCCCGCTGGCCAGCAAGCTCATGGGCCGCCTGCCCAAACCCGAGCTGATCTACCTGGCCGGGCTTTACCACGACATCGGCAAGGGCCGCCAGGGTGACCACTCGGAGCTGGGCGCGGTGGACGCACAGACGTTCTGCGAGCGCCACCAACTGCCAGCCTGGGACAGCCGCCTGATCGTCTGGCTGGTGCTGAACCACCTGGTGATGTCCACCACCGCACAGCGCAAAGACCTGTCCGACCCACAGGTGATCAACGACTTTGCCTTGCATGTGGGGGACGAGACTCGCCTGGATTACCTCTATGTGCTGACCGTGGCCGACATCAACGCCACCAACCCCAGCCTGTGGAACTCCTGGCGCGCCAGCCTGCTGCGCCAGCTGTACACCGAGACCAAGCGCGCTCTGCGCCGTGGCCTGGAAAACCCACTGGACCGCGAAGAGCAGATCCGCCAGACCCAAAGCGCCGCGCTGGACATCCTCGTACGCGAAGGCGTCGACCCGGACGACGTCGAGCAACTCTGGTCGCAGCTGGGCGACGACTACTTCCTCAAGCACAACGCGGCCGATGTGGCCTGGCACACCGACGCCATCCTCCAGCAGCCGGCCGACGGCGGGCCGCTGGTGCTGATCAAGGAAACCACCCAGCGCGAGTTCGAGGGCGGTACGCAGATCTTCATCTATGCCCCCGACCAGCACGACTTCTTCGCCGTGACCGTGGCGGCCATGTCGCAGTTGAACCTGAACATCCATGACGCGCGCATCATCACCTCGAGCAGCCAGTTCACCCTCGACACCTATATCGTGCTCGACAACGATGGCGGCTCGATCGGCGACAACCCGCAGCGCGTCAAGCAGATTCGCGATGGCCTCACCGAAGCGCTGCGCAACCCCGAGGACTACCCGACGATCATTCAGCGCCGGGTGCCACGCCAGCTCAAGCACTTCAATTTCCCGCCGCAGGTGACCATCCTCAACGATGCCCAGCGGCCGGTGACCATCCTTGAGATCACCGCGCCCGACCGGCCGGGCCTGCTGGCCCGGATCGGCCGCATCTTCCTGGAGTTCGACCTGTCGTTGCAGAACGCCAAGATCGCCACCCTCGGCGAGCGCGTGGAAGACGTGTTCTTCATCACCGATGCCGACAACCAGCCGCTGTCCGACCCGCAGCTGTGCAGCCGCCTGCAGGAGGCTATCGTCCAGCAGCTGCAGGCTGGCCAGGCGAGCGACGCCAGCCCGACCCGCGTGACCTTTTAACGATTAGACGATTGACGAGACCTTGCGCCGATGAACCATGCCCTGACCCAGCTTCAGCCCTACCCGTTCGAGAAACTGCGCGCCCTGCTGGGCAGTGTGAAACCAGCGGCAGACAAGCGCGCCATCGCGCTGTCGATCGGTGAGCCGAAGCACACATCGCCGGCGTTCGTCGCCCAGGCCATGGCCGACAACCTCGACAAGCTGGCGGTGTACCCCAGCACCCTCGGCCTGCCAGGGCTGCGCCAGGCCATCGGCCAGTGGTGCGAGCGCCGTTTCGGCGTGCCAACCGGCTGGCTGGATGCCGACCGTCACATCCTGCCGGTCAACGGCACCCGTGAAGCACTGTTCGCCTTCACCCAGGCCGTGGTCAACCGGGCCGATGATGGCCTGGTGGTCAGCCCTAACCCGTTCTACCAGATCTACGAAGGCGCGGCGCTGCTGGCAGGCGCCACCCCGCACTACCTGCCGTGCCTTGAAAACAACGGTTTCAACCCTGACTTCGACGCCGTGCCGGCTGATGTCTGGCAGCGTTGCCAAATCCTCTTCCTGTGCTCGCCAGGCAACCCTACCGGCGCACTGGTGCCGATGGACACCCTGAAGAAGCTGATTGCCCTGGCCGACGAGCATGATTTCGTGATCGCCGCCGACGAATGCTACAGCGAGCTGTACTTCGACGAAGACGCCCCGCCACCGGGCCTGCTCAGCGCCTGCGCAGAACTGGGCCGCAGCGATTTCAAACGCTGCGTGGTGTTCCACAGCCTGTCCAAGCGTTCCAACCTGCCAGGCCTGCGTTCGGGCTTCGTCGCGGGCGATGCCGAGATCATCAAGCCATTTTTGCTGTACCGCACCTACCACGGCTGCGCCATGCCCGTGCAGACCCAGCTGGCCAGCATCGCTGCCTGGCAGGACGAGGCGCACGTGCGTGAAAACCGTGACCAGTACCGCGCCAAGTACGATGCCGTGCTGGATATCCTGCAGCCGGTGATGGATGTGCAACGCCCGGATGGCAGCTTCTACCTGTGGGCCAAGGTGCCGGGCTGCGACGCCGCGTTCACCCGCGACCTGTTCGAAGCCCAGCATGTGACCGTGGTACCGGGGTCGTACCTGTCGCGTGACGTGGATGGCGTGAACCCTGGCGCTGGCCGAGTGCGCATGGCGTTGGTTGCGCCGCTGGCCGAGTGCATCGAGGCCGCCGAGCGGATTCGCGCGTTCCTGCAGAACCGCTGATTAGGCAGGGGCGCTTTGCGCCCCATCGCAGCGGCTCGGCGCCCCGACAAGCCCGCGCCCACAGGTAACTGCGCAGGCTCAGACCTTGTGAGGACCCTGTGGGAGCGGGCTTGTCCCGCGAATGGGGCTACGCGGTGCATGGCACCGGCTTCGCCGGTGTTCGCGGGGCAAGCCCGCTCCCACGTAATGCGTCAATTTTTAGAAATTGCGCAAGACAGTTGCCCCCACAGGGATTCTCACGGGCTGCAGAGCAGCCCCTGCGACCTACCGGACAGCGCCCAGGTTCGCCTCGCTCATATCCAGCTCACCCAGCACCTGCCGCACCACCTCATCGCCCACCAGGTGCTGGCGATGCAGGTTGTACAACTCCAGCCGCTGCGCCCGCAGCGCACGCAAGCGCAAACGCCGCTCAAGCAGGTCCATCTGCTCAGCCATGGCCCGTGCCTCCGCCGTGTCGTTGTAACTGTCCAGCTCGTCCCGGTACTCGGCCATCAACCTCGCCTTGAGCTCGGTCGCCAGTGTCGCCTGCGCGGCATCCTGCGGCGCGTTGGCATCGATCACCTCTTCCGCCTCCAGGGCATGAATCGCGGCCTCGGCCGTGCGTCGCCAAGCCTCCAGCACTTCTTGATGCAGCCGCTCGTCCGGGCTTTGGGTGACGCCACGCAGCAGAATCGGCAAGGCAATGCAGGCACTGATCAACGACAGCAGAATGACCCCTGCGGCGATGAAGATGAGCAAATCACGCTCGGAGAACGCCTGGCCTGCACTGATCAACAGCGGCACCGACATCACACCCGCCAGGGTCACGGCGCCACGTACGCCCCCTAGGGTCAGCAGCCAGCAGGAACGCGCCGTGGGCATCAGCACCAGCGCCGGCTTGCCCCGCCAGCGGCGTACCACACCAATGGCCCGCCAGATGCTCTGCACCCAGATAAACCGCAGCAGGATCAACGCTGCGAAGATCGCCAGCACATCCAGGCAGCGCCAGGCCAAGGTCGGCCACACGGTGGCCTCGTGGCTCACGACGGCCTTGATGATGTCCGGCAACTGCAGGCCAAGCAGCAGGAAGATCAGGCCATTGAAGGCAAACTCCAGCAACGACCACACACTGCGGTTGAGCAAGCGGGTACTGGTCTGGCGGGGCAGCAGGTCGAGCCAGCTCTGCATCATGCCGGCCGCCACCGCCGACAGAATGCCGGATACCCCCAGGCGCTCGGCCAATACATAGGCCGCAAAGGGCAGCAACAGCATGAACACTACGTGCGTGGCGGGGTCGTCCCAGCCGCGGGCGATCATCCAGGCGCGCAGACGGCCGATCAGCCAGCTCAGGGCAACGCCGACCGCCAGGCCGCCAAGGGCGACCAGGACGAAGCTGAAGCTTGCATCGGCCAACGAGAACACCCCCGTGATCGCTGCGGCCAAGGCGAACTTGAATGTCACCAGGCCCGAGGCATCGTTCATCAGCGCCTCACCCTGCAGCATATGCATCAGCGGGGTTGGCAGACGGTCCTGTGCAATGGCCGAAACGGCCACGGCATCGGTAGGCGACAGCACCGCGGCCAGGGCAAAGGCGACCGGCAGCGGGATGCTCGGCAACAGCCAGTGAATGAAGTAACCGGCGCCGACCACGGTAAACAGCACCAACCCCACGGCCAGCGCCACCACCGGCCCGCGAATGCGCCACAACTCGCGCTTGGGAATGCGCCAGCCATCGGCGAACAGCAGCGGCGGCAGGAACAGGAAGAGGAACAGCTCGGGGTCCAGGGCCACGTGCAGCCCCAGGGTGGGCCAGGCCAGCAGCGCGCCAGCGGCAATCTGCACCAATGGCAGGGGCAGCGGAATCATCCGGCCGACCAGCTTCGACACGCTGACCAGCGTGAGCAGAATGAGGACGGTATAGGCTGACTGCATCCGTGAAAGCTTCCTTTATGAATCAATAACCGCAGCGGGGCGAAACTTCGCCATTGAAACAATATGTTAGCGGCGTATGGCAATGCGGGGCCGCTGCACGATAGTCGCAGGTGCGGCGGGAATATGTAACACGATGCTACCCACCACGTGCCATTAACGCTGCGCGTTCACTCTCCAGGCTTGAAATGACGCTATGTCGACGTATAATCAATCTTAACGAATAACGTTAAGCGTTCAGGCCCATGATTCAAGCCTTCAGCTGTGCTGACACGGAAGCACTCTTCACGACTGGAAAGACACGGCGTTGGTCAGATATCAAATCTGTCGCAGAGCGCAAATTGGCCATGCTTGATGCTGCCACAGAACTGCGCGACCTTCGCTCTCCTCCGGGCAATCGCCTGGAACAGTTGAGCGGTAATCGCGCCGGCCAACACAGCATACGAGTCAATGATCAGTGGCCCGTGTGCTTTATCTGGACGGAAAACGGTCCGGCAAACGTTGAAATTGTCGATTACCACTGAGGTGAATCATGCTCAAGAATGGCATGCGTCCAATACATCCTGGTGAAGTTCTGCGCGAGGACTTCCAGAAAGAAATGGGGTTCAGTGCCGCTGCTCTGGCGCGGGCATTGGGTGTTGCGACGCCAACGGTCAACAACATCCTGCGCGAGCGTGGCGGCATTTCCGCCGACATGGCACTGCGCCTGGCCATCTGCCTGGACACCACACCGGAGTTCTGGCTCAACCTGCAAATCGCCTTCGATTTGCGCACAGCCGAACAGCAACATGGTGATGAGATCATCGGATCCGTGCAGCGCTTGGTCGCTTGAGACATATCTCGATCAATAAAGTCGGGCGCCACAGGCGTGGCGCCGCGCGGATCGATCCAGCATAATCCCGCGACTGACTTTCGAAAAATGGAGAAATTGGGGAACCTTTGCCCCAATGTACACAATGACTTACACGCTCTACGGCATCAAAGCCTGTGACACCATGAAAAAGGCGCGCACCTGGCTCGAAGACAAAGCCATCGCCTACGAATTCCATGACTACAAAACCCAAGGCATCGATCGTGACAGCCTGAACCGCTGGTGCGACGAGCACGGCTGGGAAGTCATCCTCAACCGTGCCGGCACCACCTTCCGCAAGCTCGACGACGCCAGCAAGGCCGATATCGACCAGGCCAAGGCCGTCGAGCTGATGCTTGCCCAACCTTCGATGATCAAGCGCCCGGTGCTCGATCTGGGCGAGCGCACCCTGGTTGGTTTCAAACCTGATTCGTATGCCGCAGCGCTGGCCTGAGCCCGCCTGCGCTTCCACCCTATTTCGCACGAGGTAATCCCATGTCCAATACCCTGTTCAGCCTGGCCTTCGGTGTCGGCTCCCAGAACCGCCAGGGCACCTGGCTTGAAGTCTTCTACGCACAACCACTGGTCAACCCAAGCGCCGAGCTGATCGCTGCCGTTACCCCGATCCTCGGCTACGAAGGCGGCAACCAGGCCATTGCGTTCAGCAACGCGCAAGCGGCGCAGCTGGCTGAAGCCGTGAAAGGCGTCGATGCCGCCCAAGCTGCCCTGCTGACCCGCCTGGCCGAAAGCCACAAGCCGCTGGTCGCCACCCTGCTGGCCGAAGACGCTGCGCTGACCTCGACCCCAGAGGCCTACCTCAAGCTGCACCTGCTGTCGCACCGCCTGGTCAAGCCGCACGGCGTGAGCCTGGCCGGCATCTTCCCGCTGCTGCCAAACGTCGCCTGGACCAACCAAGGCGCCGTCGACCTGGGCGAGCTGGCCGAACTGCAACTGGAAGCACGCCTGAAGGGCGAGCTGCTGGAAGTGTTCTCGGTGGACAAGTTCCCGAAAATGACCGATTACGTGGTCCCGGCCGGCGTGCGTATCGCCGACACCGCCCGTGTGCGCCTGGGCGCCTACATCGGCGAAGGCACCACCATCATGCACGAAGGCTTCGTCAACTTTAACGCGGGCACCGAAGGCCCAGGCATGATCGAAGGCCGCGTTTCGGCGGGCGTCTTCGTCGGCAAGGGTTCGGACCTGGGCGGCGGCTGCTCGACCATGGGCACCCTGTCCGGTGGCGGCAACATCGTCATCAAGGTCGGCGAAGGCTGCCTGATCGGCGCCAACGCCGGTATCGGCATCCCGCTGGGCGACCGCAACACCGTTGAAGCTGGCCTGTACATTACCGCTGGCACCAAGGTGAACCTGCTCGACGAGAACAACGAGCTGGTCAAAGTGGTCAAGGCCCGCGACCTGGCCGGCCAGACCGACCTGCTGTTCCGTCGCAACTCGCTGAACGGCGCGGTGGAATGCAAGACCCACAAGTCGGCCATCGAGCTGAACGAAGCGCTGCACGCCCACAACTGAGAACCTTCCTCGGTTTGAAGTGATAAGATCGGGTCTGGCGTAATGCCAGACCCGTTTTTCATTCCAGGCCCCGCGACCATGTTCCAGCCCTCCCCCTGGCGTGCCGATTTCCCCGCCATCGCCGCCCTGCAACGGCAGCACCAGACTTACCTGGACAGCGCCGCCACCAGCCAGAAACCGCAAGCCCTGATCGATGCCCTGAGCCATTACTACGGCCATGGCGCGGCGAACGTGCACCGTGCCCAACACCTGCCCGGCGCGCTGGCGACCCAGGCGTTCGAAACCAGCCGCGACAAGGTTGCCGCCTGGCTCAATGCCGCCGATTCGCGGCAGATCGTTTTCACCCATGGTGCCACCTCGGCCCTTAACCTGCTGGCCTATGGCCTGGAGCACCGCTTCGAAGCCGGTGACGAAATCGCCGTCAGTGCCCTGGAACACCATGCCAACCTGCTTCCCTGGCAGCAGCTCGCCCGGCGGCGCAACCTTCGCCTGGTCATCTTGCCGCTCGACATTCACGGCTGCATCGACCTCGATCAGGCCCTGCAACTGATCGGGCCACGCACGCGGGTACTGGCAGTCAGCCAGCTGTCCAACGTGCTGGGCACCTGGCAACCGCTGTCGGCCTTGCTGGCCCATGCCCGGGCCCAAGGCGCATTGACTGTGGTCGACGGGGCCCAGGGCGTGGTGCATGGCCGCCATGATGTGCAGCAGTTGGCGTGCGACTTCTATGTCTTTTCCAGCCACAAGCTGTATGGGCCGGAAGGGGTTGGCGTGCTGTACGGTCGCAGCCAGGCGCTGGCGCTGCTGCGCCACTGGCAATTTGGCGGTGAGATGGTGCAACTGGCCGAGTACCAGAGCGCCAGCTTCCGCCCCGCCCCGCTGGGCTTCGAAGCCGGCACCCCACCGATCGCGGGTGTCATCGGCCTGGGCGCCACGCTCGATTACCTGGCCAGCCTCGATGCTCAGGCGGTCGAACGGCATGAGGCCAGCTTGCACCAGCACTTGCTGCGCGGCCTGGCCGACCGCGATGGCATCCGCGTGCTCGGCGCGCCACAGACGGCTTTGGCCAGCTTCGTGATCGAAGGGGTGCACAACGCCGATATCGCCCATCTGCTGACCGAGCAAGGCATCGCCGTGCGTGCCGGCCATCATTGCGCCATGCCGCTGCTCAAAGGGCTGGGGCTTGAGGGGGCGATTCGGGTGTCGCTGGGGCTGTATAACGACAGCGATGACCTGCAGCGCTTTTTCGACGCGCTGGATCAAGGGCTGGAGATGTTGCGATGAGTTTGCCGACAGCTGCCCGAGAGGCGCAGGAACAGTTCGAGCAGGCCCGCGGCTGGGAGCAACGTGCGCGGCTGCTGATGCAGTGGGGTGATCGTCTTGAGCCGCTGAGTGAGGCCGACAAATGCGAGCACAACCGCGTGCATGGCTGTGAAAGCCTGGTGTGGCTGGTGGCTGAACAACAGGATGGCCAGTGGCGATTCAAGGCCAGCAGCGATGCACGGTTGTTGCGCGGGTTGCTGGCCTTGCTGCTGGTGCGGGTGCAGGGCCTGGCCAGCAGCGAGCTGGCTGAGTTGGATTTGCCGGGCTGGTTCAGCCAGTTAGGCCTGGAGCGGCAACTGTCCCCCTCGCGCAGCAATGGCCTGCATGCAGTGTTGCTGCGGATGGCAGAGCTGGGTGCTGTCAGTTGAATCAGCGCCTTACTCGGCTTTGACCCGCTCTGACGGCCGCCTGGCACCCGCCACCAGTTTTTCCACGGCCTTGCTGGCCGCGACCATGCCAAAGGTCGCGGTCACCATCATCACCGCGCCAAAACCACCCGAGCAGTCCAGGCGCACGCCTTCACCGACGAAACTCTTCTGCAGGCAAACGCTGCCATCCCCCTTGGGGTAGCGCAGCTGCTCGCTGGAAAACACACACGGCACGGCGTAGTTACGGCTGACATTGCGCGAGAAGTTGTAGTCGCGACGCAAGGTGGACCGCACCCGCGAAGCCAGCGGGTCGTTGAAGGTCTTGTTGAGGTCACCGACCTGAATTTGCGTTGGGTCGATCTGCCCCCCCGCGCCACCGGTGGTCACGACGCCGATCTTGCGCCGCTTGCACCAGGCAATCAGCGCGGCCTTGGCCATGACGCTGTCGATGCAGTCGATGACGAAGTCGAGGCCTTCGGTGATGTACTCGGCCATGGTCTCGCGGGTGACGAAGTCAGCTACCGCGTGCACCGTGCACGCCGGGTTGATCGCCCGCAGGCGCTCGGCCATGACCTCGACCTTGGGCCGCCCCACTTGCCCTTCGAGGGCATGGGCCTGACGGTTGGTATTGCTGACACAGACATCGTCGAGGTCGAACAGGGTAATCTCGCCCACGCCACTGCGCGCCAACGCCTCGGCCGCCCACGAGCCAACGCCGCCGATACCGACGATCGCCACATGGGCCTGTTTCAACCGTTGCAGGCCATCATCGCCATACAACCGGGCGACGCCGGCAAAGCGTGGATCTTCTGTGCTCATCTTGCTACCCCGAAGCGCATACCGCTAAAAACGGCGCGCATTATATGCCAATGGCGCCGTTGGCCTCCATGGTTAGGAAAGTGCCGGCCAATCCTGCTTTAATATTCACTCAATTCGACAGACTTGGACGACAATGTCATCACGCAAATTCGGCCTCAACCTGGTCGTGGTCCTGGCCATCGCGGCGCTGTTCACCGGGTTCTGGGCGCTGATCAACCGCCCCGTCTCCGCGCCTGCCTGGCCGGAGCAGATCTCTGGTTTCTCGTACTCGCCCTTCCGCCTCGGCGAGAGCCCACAAAAGGGCCAGTACCCCAGCGACGACGAGATGCGCCAAGACTTGGAGCAGATGAGCAAGCTGACCGACAGCATCCGCATCTATACCGTAGAGGGCACCCAGGCAGATATCCCGCGCCTGGCCGAGGAATTCGGCCTGCGGGTGACCTTGGGTATCTGGATCAGCCCGGACCTTGAGCGCAACGAGCGCGAAATCGCCACCGCCATCGAACTGGCCAACACCTCGCGCAGCGTGGTGCGGGTGGTGGTCGGCAACGAGGCGCTGTTCCGCGAAGAAGTCACGCCCGAGGCACTGATCCAGTACCTGGACCGGGTACGCGCCGCCGTCAAGGTGCCGGTCACCACCAGTGAGCAGTGGCACATCTGGAAAGAACACCCGGAGCTGGCTAAGCACGTCGACCTGATCGCCGCGCACATCCTGCCTTACTGGGAGTTCGTGCCGATGCAGGACTCGGTGGAGTTCGTGCTCGACCGCGCCCGCGACCTCAAGCAGCAGTTCCCGCGCAAGCCGCTGCTGCTGTCGGAAGTCGGCTGGCCGAGCAATGGCCGCATGCGCGGCGGTGCCGATGCGACCCAAGCTGACCAGGCCATCTACCTGCGCACCCTGGTGAACACGCTCAACCGCCGCGGTTACAACTACTTTGTGATCGAGGCCTACGACCAGCCCTGGAAAGCCAGTGACGAAGGTTCGGTGGGGGCTTACTGGGGCGTGTTCAATGCCGAGCGCCAGCAGAAGTTCAACTTCGATGGCCCGGTAGTCGCCATCCCGCAGTGGCGTGCCCTGGCGGTCGCCTCGGTGGTGCTGGCGATGATTGCCCTGATGGTGCTGTTCATCGATGGCTCTGCCCTGCGCCAGCGCGGCCGCACCTTCCTGACCTTCATCACCTTCCTGTGTGGGTCGGTGCTGGTATGGATTGCCTACGACTACAGCCAGCAATACAGCACCTGGTTCAGCCTCACCGTGGGCGTGCTGTTGGCGCTGGGTGCGCTGGGCGTGTTCATCGTGTTGCTCACAGAAGCCCACGAACTGGCCGAGGCGGTATGGATACACAAGCGCCGTCGCGAATTCCTGCCGGTGCAGGCCGACAGCGCCTACCGGCCCAAGGTGTCGGTGCACGTCCCCTGCTACAACGAGCCTCCCGAGATGGTCAAACAGACCCTCGATGCCCTGGCCGCGCTGGACTACCCCGACTACGAAGTATTGGTGATCGACAACAACACCAAGGACCCGGCCGTGTGGGAGCCCCTGAAGGCCCACTGCGAGAAGCTTGGCGAGCGCTTCAAGTTCTTCCATGTCGCGCCCCTGGCCGGTTTCAAGGGCGGCGCGCTCAATTACCTGCTCCCGCACACCGCTAAAGATGCCGAAGTGATCGCAGTAATCGACTCCGACTACTGCGTCGACCGCAACTGGCTCAAGCACATGGTGCCGCATTTCGCCGACCCGAAAATCGCCGTGGTGCAGTCGCCCCAGGACTACCGCGACCAGCACGAAAGCGCCTTCAAGAAGCTGTGCTACAGCGAGTACAAGGGCTTCTTCCACATCGGCATGGTCACCCGCAACGACCGTGACGCGATCATCCAGCACGGCACCATGACCATGACCCGCCGTTCAGTCCTTGAAGAGCTGGGCTGGGCCGAATGGTGCATCTGCGAGGACGCCGAGCTGGGCCTGCGGGTATTCGAAAAAGGCCTGTCGGCCGCCTACGCCCACAACAGCTACGGCAAGGGCCTGATGCCCGACACCTTCATCGACTTCAAGAAGCAGCGCTTCCGCTGGGCCTACGGCGCTATCCAGATCATCAAGCACCATGCCGGCGCCCTGCTGCGCGGCAAGGGCAGCGAGCTGACCCGCGGCCAGCGCTATCACTTCCTGGCCGGCTGGCTGCCGTGGATCGCCGACGGCATGAACATCTTCTTCACCGTCGGCGCACTGCTGTGGTCGGCGGCGATGATCATCGTGCCTCACCGGGTCGACCCGCCGCTGATGATCTTCGCCATCCCCCCGCTGGCGCTGTTCTTCTTCAAGGTGGGCAAGATCATCTTCCTGTACCGCCGGGCGGTCGGGGTCAACCTCAAGGATGCCTTCGCCGCCGCGCTGGCGGGGCTGGCGTTGTCGCACACCATCGCCAAGGCGGTGCTGTACGGGTTCTTCACCAGCAGCATGCCGTTCTTCCGCACGCCCAAGAATGCCGACAGCCATGGTGTGCTGGTGGCCCTCTCCGAAGCGCGCGAAGAACTGTTCATCATGCTGCTGTTGTGGGGCGCGGCGTTGGGCATCTATCTGGTGCAAGGGCTGCCAAGCTCGGACATGCGCTTCTGGGTGGCGATGCTGCTGGTGCAGTCGTTGCCATACCTGGCGGCATTGGTGATGGCGTTGCTGTCGTCGTTGCCAAAACCTGCCGAGAAGAACGTCGAAGCACAAGCCACCTGAAACAGGCCGGGGCCGCCTAGCGGCCCCATTGCCCCGTGCCGACAACCCTCGTTTGATATAAGATAACGCCCCTCGTTTTTCCGCCTTGCCTTGCCCCGGAGTTCCCCATGACGGCCCCTGCCGAGCTCTCGCCTACCCTTCAACTGGCCTGCGACCTGATCCGTCGCCCCTCGGTCACCCCCGTCGATGCCGACTGCCAGGCGCAGATGATGAATCGCCTGGGCGCCGTGGGCTTCCAGCTCGAACCCATGCGCATCGAAGACGTCGACAACTTCTGGGCCAGCCATGGCAACCAGGACGGCCCGGTGCTGTGCTTCGCCGGCCATACCGACGTGGTGCCGACCGGCCCGGTGCAGCAGTGGCAGCACGAGCCGTTCGAAGCGCTGATCGATGCCGATGGCATGCTCTGCGGCCGTGGCGCCGCCGACATGAAAGGCAGCCTGGCGTCGATGGTGGTGGCCAGCGAGCGCTTCGTGCGCGACTACCCCGACCACCGTGGCAAGGTCGCTTTCCTGATCACCAGCGACGAAGAAGGCCCGGCCCACCACGGTACCAAGGCCGTGGTCGAGCGCCTGAAAGCACGCAACGAGCGCCTGGACTGGTGCATCGTCGGTGAGCCTTCGAGCACCACCCTGCTCGGCGACGTGGTCAAGAACGGCCGCCGCGGCTCGCTGGGCGCCCAACTGACTGTGCGTGGCAAACAAGGCCATGTGGCCTACCCGCACCTGGCGCGCAACCCGATCCACCTCGCCGCCCCCGCCCTGGCAGAACTGGCGGCCGAGCATTGGGACGAAGGCAACGCGTTCTTCCCGCCAACCAGCTTCCAGATCTCCAACCTCAATTCCGGCACTGGCGCCACCAACGTGGTACCCGGTGAGCTGACTGCGCTGTTCAACTTCCGCTTCTCTACCGAGTCGACCGTCGAAGGCCTGCAGCAGCGGGTGGCGGCAATCCTCGACAAGCATCAGCTTGACTGGAGCGTCGATTGGGCACTGTCCGGCCTGCCTTTCCTTACCGAGCCGGGCGAATTGCTGGATGCGGTGTCGGCCAGCATCAAGGCCGTCACCGACCGGGATACCCGCCCGTCCACCAGCGGCGGTACCTCCGATGGCCGGTTCATCGCCACCATGGGCACCCAGGTGGTAGAACTCGGCCCGGTCAACGCCACCATTCACCAGGTCGATGAGCGCATCCTGGCCAGCGACCTCGACCTGCTGACCGAGATCTACTACCAGACCCTGGTCCGGTTGCTCGCCTGATGCTGGCCTGCCCCCTCTGCCAGGCAGCCCTGTCGCGGCTCGACAATGGCGTGGTGTGCCCTGCCGGCCACCGCTTCGACCGCGCCCGCCAGGGTTACCTGAACCTGCTGCCGGTGCAACACAAGAACAGCCGCGACCCGGGTGACAACCAAGCCATGGTCGAAGCCCGTCGCGACTTCCTCGACGCCGGGCACTACGCCCCGGTGGCCGGTCGCCTGGCCGAGCTCGCTGCCGAGCGCCAGCCTGGTGCGTGGCTGGACATCGGCTGCGGTGAAGGCTATTACACCGCGCAGCTGGCCCAAGCCCTGCCCGATGCCGACGGCTACGCCCTGGACATTTCTCGCGAAGCGGTCAAGCGCGCCTGCCGGCGTGATCCGTCGGTCACCTGGATGGTCGCCAGCATGGCCCGCGTGCCCCTGGCCGACGCCAGCTGCCAGTTCATCGCCAGCGTGTTCAGCCCGCTGGACTGGGCCGAAGCCAAGCGCCTGCTCAGCCCAGGCGGTGGCCTGATGCGGGTCGGCCCGACCAGCGGCCACCTGATGGAGCTGCGTGAAGTGCTCTACGATGAAGTGCGCCCGTACGCCGACGACAAGCACCTGGCCTTGGTACCGGACGGCATGGCCCATGCGCACAGCGAAACCCTTGAGTTCCGCCTGAGCCTGGCTGCGCCCAAGGCACGTGCCGACCTGCTGGCCATGACCCCGCACGGGTGGCGCGCCAGCGCCGAAAAACGGGCACTGGTGATCGACCAGGCCGAGCCGTTCGAGGTCACGGTTTCCATGCGTTATGACTATTTCGTGCGCCAAGACTGAGCACACCCGGAGCCCTTATGCGCCAACCTGATATCGAGATTTACCTGAAGGACGCCGACGTCGACCACAAGCAGATTGCCGCCTGGCTCGCCGAGGCCGTCGGCCCGTGCAGCGAATGGCAGCAAAAAGGCCAGACCTTCAAATGCAAGGCCGGTAACATTCCAGTCACTTGGTTACCCAAGGCTGTAGGGAAATGGAACAGCCTTTACCTAGAAAGCGACCAGACGCCGTGGGCTGATGACGTCGCCTGTGCACGCGCCGCGCATGCCGCGCTCGGCGTCGAAGTACGCTGCGCACCGGGTGGCTGGGTCGAGGAAGACGGTGAAGAAGATGCCGATCGCTGGATCCGCATCAGCGCCGACGGTGAAGAGGAAATCACCTGGCGCACCAGCTGAACACGCTGGAAACTGATCGCATCAGGCTGCAAGTGACACGGACTTGCAGCTTGAGGCTTACCACATGAGGCTCAGAGCCCTACTACGTCCTCGGCTTGCAGGCCTTTCTGGCCCTGCACGCAGGCGTACTCGACCTGTTGCCCTTCGACCAGGGTACGATGCCCCTCACCGCGGATCGCCCGATAATGGACGAACACATCCGCACCACCTTCGCGCTGAATGAAGCCATAGCCCTTGGCATCGTTGAACCACTTTACATTCCCAGTCTCACGAGACGACATCTGAACTACTCCGGATTTTTATTGTGAAGATCGCCTTGTAGGCCCGCAGTCATCACCGCGTGCCGACGCCGCTTGCCGAAATATCCTGCAAGTGGCAGGCCGAGTATATGACACAGATTAAAAAAATTTGATGACGGTCCGGATTTTTGCCGGTTTTTGCTGAACTTACGCACATACGGCAGACTAATTGGCTGGATACTCACCTGAAAATCACTCCCAGGGCCTACTCCTCATGACCCGTTCCCCCCTGCGCCGCCTGATCTTCGGCGCCCTGCGTCGCCTGTTGTACCTGTGGGTGCGCTCCGAGACCATCAATCAGTCGTCGCTGACGCTCAAGCTCGACCGCAGCCGCCCGGTGTTCTATGCCCTGCCGTCGCCCTCGCTGACCGACCTGGCAGTACTCGACCGCGAGTGCACCAAGGCAGGGCTGCCACGCCCGGTGCTGCCGGTGGCCGTGGGCACCCTGCACGAGCCAGCCGCGTTCTTTTACCTGACGCCCGACCCCGACTGGCTGGGCCGCCAGGACAAAAGCGGCGCCCCGCCCACCCTCGAACGCCTGGTCGCGGCCGTGACCCAGCACGCCGAGGAAGACGCGCAGATCATTCCGGTGAGTGTGTTCTGGGGCCAAAGCCCCGCCAGTGAGTCCAGCCCCTGGAAGTTGCTGTTCGCCGACAGCTGGGCGGTCACCGGGCGCCTGCGCCGGCTGCTGACCGTGCTGATCCTGGGGCGCAAGACCCGTGTGCAGTTCTCTGCACCGATCCACCTGCGTGAACTGGTGCAGCACAACAAGGGCCACGAGCGCACCGTGCGCATGGCCCAGCGCCTGATGCGCGTGCACTTCCGTAACCTCAAGACAGCCGTGATCGGCCCGGACATCTCGCATCGACGCAACCTGGTCAAGGGCCTGGTGCATGCGCCACAGGTACGCCAGGCCATCAGCGACGAAGCCGAGCGCGAGGGCATCCCCCTGGCCAAGGCCGAAGCCCAGGCGCTGCGCTATGGCAACGAGATCGCCTCGGACTACACCTACACCGCGATCCGCTTCCTTGAAGTGGTGCTCAGCTGGTTCTGGAACAAGATCTACGACGGCATCAAGGTCAACCACATCGAGCAGGTGCAAGGCATCGCCCCGGGCCATGAAGTGATCTACGTACCCTGCCACCGCAGCCACATCGACTACCTGCTGCTGTCGTACCTGCTGTTCCGCAACGGCCTCACCCCGCCGCACGTGGCGGCCGGCATCAACCTCAACATGCCGGTCGTCGGTAGCCTGCTGCGCCGTGGCGGGGCGTTCTTCATGCGCCGCACCTTCAAGGGCAACCCGCTTTATACCGCCGTGTTCAACGAGTACCTGCACACGTTGTTCAGCAAAGGGTTCCCAGTGGAGTACTTCGTCGAAGGCGGCCGTTCGCGCACCGGGCGGATGCTGCAACCGCGTACCGGCATGCTGGCGATCACCCTGCGCAGCTTCCTGCGCTCGTCGCGCACACCCATCGTCTTCGTGCCGGTGTACATCGGCTATGAGCGCGTGCTCGAAGGCCGTACTTACCTGGGCGAACTGCGCGGCGCGAGCAAGAAGAAGGAGTCGATCTTCGACATTTTCAAGGTCTTCAGTGCCCTGAAGCAGCGCTTTGGCCAGGTCTACGTCAACTTCGGCGAGCCGATCCGCCTGGCGGGCTTCCTCGACGAGCAGCAACCCGGCTGGCGTGAACAGGACCACGGCCCGCAGTTCCGCCCAGCCTGGCTCAACCAGGCCACTTCACGCCTGGGCGACACTGTGGCGCGCCACCTCAACGAAGCCGCAGCGATCAACCCGGTCAACCTGGTGGCCCTGGCGCTGCTGTCCACCAGCCGCCACGCCCTCGACGAACGTGCCCTGAGCCGCGTACTGGATCTGTATCTGTCGCTGTTGCGCAAAGTGCCGTATTCGCCCCACACCACCTTGCCGGAGGGGGATGGCCTGGCCTTGATCGAGCATGTGAAGGGCATGAAGCTGCTGTCTGAGCAGAAGGACGCCTTGGGCCGCATCTTGTATCTGGATGAAGCCGATGCGGTGTTGATGACCTATTACCGCAACAACGTCCTGCACATCTTCGCCCTGCCGGCCCTGCTGGCCAGCTTCTTCCTCAGCAGCTCACGCATGAGCCGCGAACTGCTTGGCCAGTATGTCCGGGCGCTGTACCCGTACCTGCAAACCGAACTGTTCCTGCGCTGGGCGCCGGAGCAACTGGACGAGGTGATCGACCAGTGGCTGGCAGCACTGGTCGAACAAGGGCTGTTGCGCCAGGAAAACGATGTTTACCTGCGCCCGGCACCGAGCTCTCGGCCGTTCGTATTGCTGACGTTGCTGGCCCGCAACATAACCCAGACCTTGCAGCGCTTCTACATGGCCACTTCGCTGTTGCTCAACAGCGGCCAGCACACCTTGAGTGCCGAAGCGCTGGAAGACCTCTGCGTGATGATGGCCCAGCGCCTGTCGATTCTGCATGGCCTCAACGCCCCTGAATTCTTCGACAAGACCCTGTTCCGCCACTTCATCCAGACGTTGATCGAGCGAGGCGTGCTGCAAGCAGACGCGCAAGGCAAGCTGGGCTACCACGACAAACTCGCCGAGGTGGCCGAAGCGGTCGCCAAGCGCGTGTTGTCGGCGGAGTTACGCTTGTCGATCCGCCAGGTGGCCTTGCATCGGGATGAGGTGCCAGACGCCCGCGAAGGGTAAGGGTTCAGGCTGCCGATAGGTACCAAGGGGATTCAGAATCAGTTCGCTGTTTCCATAAAATCCCCTGGTCATTGAGGACAACAGGCATGAACACCTCCAATCCCGTCGAGATCATCGCAACCCTTACTTCCCCACAGCTCCCAATGCTGCCGTCAGGCTCACCTCGCCTGGGCATTTACATTTACGGGGAGGTGGCTGGCACGAAGCGCTTGCTTGCTGGCAACAGCAGCCAGTGCTTGGGGGGGCCCATGCCCATGCGCCTGCTTCTCGACCAACAGGCACTTGCAAGCACTCAGCAACTCTCCCTGGAGGCCCGCTGCAGCGTAGGTGCCGGAGAGGACGCGGTGATCGCACGTCATACTCGAACGCTTGATGTCGATGAAATCGAAACGATCGGATCCTTGGACCTCATTCTGGAGGCTGTCGACTCAGCCGAAGAATCGCCGAGTGAGCAGCCACTTCCACCTACCGTCGTTACATTGACAGGTCAGGTCAATATCCCCGCCGAACTCATGCAAACACCGGCCTATCTTGACGCAACACTACTGGTGATCCAGGAAGACGGTCGCAGCAACAGATATTCGAGCAACATCGCTGATCATTCTCTGTATATCGAAGGTGATGTCGCGCCTTTTACGCTGTACATCGACACCGCAACCCTCCCCACGGGCCAACAGGTTAAGTTGCATTTCGGGCTGTATGACCTGGAACGCAAGCAACTCTTTGCAGGTAACGTCATCAAGAACCTGGATATTTCCAACCCTCCCGACCTGAGCGATATCGTCCTGCGCAAGCCTCGCCACTGATTCATCGCGCAAAATCCGCTAAAGTCCCTGGGGTTGGCCAAAAGCCAGCGCCAAGGACTACGGAGATTCCATGAAAAAGCTCTTTATGCTGTGTTGCGCATCCCTGCTTGCAGCCTGCTCCAGCCACACCCCATCGACCCAGGCCAGCCTGGATGGCGAAGTCTTCTACTTGCAGCGCATCGCCCTGCCCCCAACCGCCACCCTCAGCGTGAGCTTGCAGGACGTGTCGCTGATGGACGCACCCGCAGTGACCCTGGCCAGCCAGGCCGGCCCGGTTAAAGGCAACGTGCCGCTGCCGTTCCACCTCACCTACGACCCGGCCCAGGTCAAGCCCGGCCACCGCTATGCGATCAGCGCGCGCATCGAGCTCGACGGCAAGCTGCTGTTCATCAACACCGAACACCACGGCGTGAAACTCGACGGCAGCGACACCCAGCCCGTGCGCATCAAGGTCGATCAGGTTCGCTGACACCCGTCTATTTCTGTTCAGAAGGAAAGCTTCATGATTCGCTCCTCCCTGCGCTTCACTACCCTGTGCGCCGGCTTGCTGCTGTCTGCCAGTGCCCTGGCCTTGTCGCTGGGCGACCTGTCCCAGAAGGACGCCACCGGTGGCCTGAAAGACGCGCTGACCCAAGGCGCGCAGATTGCCGTCAAGCAACTGAGCACCCCAGGCGGTTTCAACAACAACCCGGACGTGCGCATCGAACTGCCGGGCAACCTCGGCAAGGCCGCCAAAGCCATGAAGATGTTCGGCAAGGGTGACCAGGTCGATGCCTTGGAAACCAGCATGAACAAGGCCGCCGAGGCTGCCGTGCCACAAGCCCAGGCGATCCTGGTCGATGCTGTCAAGAACATGAGCGTGACCGATGCCAAGGGCATCCTCAGCGGTGGCGACGATTCGGCCACCCAGTACCTGAACAAGAGCAGCCGCGAACAGATCCGCGCCAAGTTCCTGCCGATCGTCAAGCAAGCCACCGACAAGGTGGGCCTGGCCCAGCAGTACAACAACTTTGCCGGGCAAGCAGTGGCATTGGGCGTGGTCGACGCCAAGAGCGCCAGCATCGAGAACTACGTGACCGAAAAGGCGCTGGATGGCCTGTTCGAGATGATCGGCAAGCAAGAACAAAGCATTCGCCAGAACCCGGCCGAGGCTGCAACCAGCCTGGCCAAGAAGGTCTTCGGCGTTCTGTGATAGCCAAGGGGCTGCTTTGCAGCCCATTCGCGGGACAAGCCCGCGAATGGAGGGCACCGCCCTCCCCTGCGGCCTTCAGTCTTTCCGGACCCTGAACCACGCCGCATACAGCGCCGGCAAGAACAGCAGGGTCAACGCGGTCGCAACAATCAACCCGCCCATGATCGCCACCGCCATCGGCCCATAGAACACACTGCGCGACAACGGGATCATCGCCAATACCGCCGCCAGCGCGGTCAGCACGATCGGGCGGAAGCGCCGTACCGTGGCCTCGATGATCGCCTGCCAACGCGCCATGCCCGCCGCGATGTCCTGTTCGATCTGGTCTACCAGAATCACCGAGTTGCGCATGATCATCCCGGCCAGGGCAATGGTGCCGAGCATGGCGACGAAGCCGAACGGCTGGCGGAACACCAGCAGGAACAAGGTCACCCCAATCAGCCCCAAGGGCGCGGTCAGGAACACCATCACCGTGCGCGAGAAGCTGCGCAGCTGGATCATCAGCAAACTCAACACCACCACGATGAACAGCGGCATGCCGGCATTCACCGATTTCTGCCCGCGCTCCGAATCCTCCACCGTGCCGCCTACCTCGAGCAGGTAGCCATCCGGCAGCTTGGCCTTGATCGCCTGCAGTGTCGGCTCAATCTGCCGCACCAGCGTCGCGGGTTGTTCCTTGTCATAGATGTCGGCGCGTACGGTCACCGTCGGCAAACGGTTACGGTGCCAGATGATGCCCTCCTCGAAGCCATACTCCAGGGTCGCCACCTGCGACAGCGCCACGCTCTGGCCGTTGTCGGTGGGCAACGCCAGGCTGCCGAGGTTGGCCAGTTCGCTGCGTTCCTTGTGCGTGCCGCGCAGCAGGATTTCGATCAATTCGTTGTCTTCGCGATACTGGCTAACCGTGGTCCCGGTCAGCGAGCTCTGCAAGAAGCTGGACAACTGCGCGGTGCTGACGCCGAGGGCGCGCGCGCGGTCCTGGTCGATCTCCAGGAACACCGCTTTGCTCGGCTCTTCCCAGTCCAGGTGCACGTTCACCACATGCGGGTTCTCACGCACCTTGTCGGCCACCTCGCGGGCCAGGGCCCGGGCCTTCTCGATGTGCTCGCCGGTCACCCGGAACTGCACCGGGTAGCCCACGGGTGGGCCGTTCTCCAGGCGGGTGACGCGGCCGCGCAGCTCGGGGAATTGCTGGTCCATGGTGGTGATCAGCCAGCTGCGCAGGCGCTCACGGTCATCCATCGACTTGGCCAGCACCACGAACTGGGCAAAGCTGGCGGCCGGCAGTTGCTGGTCCAGCGGCAGGTAGAAGCGCGGCGAACCGGTGCCCACATAGGCCACGTAATTGTCGATGCCGTCCTGCTGCTTGAGCAGTGCTTCCAGTTGCTTGACCCGCTCGGCGGTGTTGGCCAGCGACGCACCTTCGGCCAGTTTCAGGTCGACCATCAGCTCCGGGCGCCCGGAGGCCGGGAAGAACTGTTGCGGCACGAAACGGAACAACAGGATGCTGCCGACAAACGCCGCGAGGGTCAGCAGGATGACCGTCTTGCGCCGCCGCACGCACCACTCCACCACCCGCCGTACGCGTTGGTAGAACGGCGTGGCATACGGGTCGGGCGCGTGGCCATCACTGCCGTGCCGCGCCGCATGCAGTTTGGCCAGGTCTGGCAGCAGCCGCTCGCCCAGGTACGGCACGAACACCACCGCAGCGACCCAGGAGGTCAGCAGCGCAATGGTTACCACCTGGAAGATCGAGCGGGTGTATTCGCCGGTACTCGAGGCCGCCGTGGCGATAGGCAGGAAGCCCGCCGCGGTGATCAGGGTGCCGGTGAGCATCGGGAAGGCCGTGCTGCTCCAGGCATAGCTCGCCGCCTTGAGCCGGTCGTAGCCCTGCTCCATCTTGATCGCCATCATTTCCACGGCAATGATCGCATCATCCACCAGCAGGCCCAGCGCCAGCACTAGGGCGCCGAGCGAGATCTTGTGCAAGCCGATGCCAAAGTAATGCATGGCGGCAAAGGTCATGGCCAGTACCAACGGGATGGCCAACGCCACCACCAGCCCGGTGCGCAGGCCGAGGGAGAAGAAGCTCACCAAAAGCACGATGATCAACGCCTCGGCCAGCACCTGGACGAACTCACCAACGCCCGCCTTGACCGCCGCCGGCTGGTCCGAGACCTTGCGCAGCTCCATGCCCGCCGGCAGGTTGCGCGCCAGGCGTTCGAACTCGCCCTCCAGGGCCTTGCCCAGTACCAGGATGTCGCCGCCGTCCTTCATCGAGACGGCCAGGCCGATGGCGTCCTCACCCATGAAGCGCATGCGCGGTGCCGGCGGGTCGTTAAAGCCGCGGTGCACCTCGGCAACGTCGCCGATGCGGAAGGTGCGATCGCCCACGCGAATCGGGAACTGGCGGATCTGCTCGACGCTGTCGAAGCGGCCGCTCACCCGCAATTGCAGGCGCTCGCTGGGGGTTTCGAAGAAGCCGGCGGTGCTCACCGCGTTCTGCGCCTGCAGGGCCTGTTGGACGGCTTCCAGCGGCACTCCGAGCGTTGCCAGCTTGAGGTTGGACAGCTCGATCCAGATTTTCTCGTCCTGTAGCCCGACCAACTCGACCTTGCCGACGTCCTTGACCCGCTGCAGCTGGACCTGGATACGGTCGGCGTAATCCTTGAGCACCGCGTAGTCAAAGCCCGCGCCGGTCAGCGCATAGATGTTGCCGAACGTGGTGCCGAACTCGTCATTGAAAAACGGGCCCTGCACCTCCGGTGGCAGGGTGTGCCGGATGTCCGCGACCTTCTTGCGGATCTGGTACCACAGCTCGGGGATGTCCTTGGAGTGCAACGAATCGCGGGCCATGAAGGTCACCTGCGACTCGCCCGGGCGGGAGAACGAGACGATCTTCTCGTACTCGCCGGTCTCCATCAGTTTCTTTTCGATGCGCTCGGTGACCTGGCGCGACACTTCTTCGGCGGTGGCGCCGGGCCACAGGGTGCGCACGACCATGGCCTTGAAGGTGAAGGGCGGGTCCTCGCTCTGGCCCAGCTTGGTGTAGGACATGGCGCCAATGGCAGCCAGCAGGATCATCAGGAACAGTACGATCTGGCGATTGCGCAGCGCCCAGGCGGAAAGGTTGAAACCCATCGGGACTTACTCCTTGGCCGTCAGGTTCACTACACGGTTGGTGCGGTCCACGGGGCGCACCTCCTGCCCCTCGCGCAGCACATGGCCACCCGCGGCGACCACCCAGTCGCCCGGCTTCAAGCCTTCGAGTACCGGGACGCTGTCGGTGCCGTATGGCCCGAGGCGCACCACCGTGCGCGCCAGGCGGTGGTCCGGGTTGACCCGCCAGACATAGGCCTGGCCGTTTTCTGCGGTCACCGCAGACAACGGCACCGCCAGTGGGATGAGGCCCTCATGGGCAATGAACACGCGCGCGCTCTGGCCCAGCTCGGCCGGTGCCTTGGCTGAAGTGAAGGCGATGCGCGCGGCAAAGGTGCGCGAGCGTGGGTCGGCTGCCGGCGAAAGTTCACGGATGCGCCCTTCGAAACGCTCACCAGGGTGCGACCACAGTTCCACACTGACCGCCTGCCCCACCGCGAAGCGGGCGAATTGCTGCTCCGGCAGGCCGATGGCTACCTCACGCTCGCCATCCGCAGCCAGGGTGAACACGGTCTGCCCGGCAGCGACCACCTGGCCGACCTCGACCTGGCGCTTAGCGATCACCCCAGCCTGCGGCGCACGCAGCACCGCGTAATCGGCCTGGTTGCCGGCAACGTCGAACTCGGCCTTGGCTTGTTTAAGGCGGGCCATGCCGGCGCGGTAGAGGTTTTCGGCATTGTCGTATTGCGAATGGCTGACCATCTGCCGGTCCAGCAGCTTCTGGTAGCGATCACGCTCGGCGCGCACCAGCGCCAGGTTGGCTTCGGCGGCCGCCAGTTGGGCGCGATTGGCCTCCAGTTGCAGGCGCACATCCTGGGGGTCCAGCTCGGCCAGCGGCTGCTCGGCCTTGACCCGCTGCCCTTCCTCGACCAGGCGCTTGCTGACCTTGCCAGCGATGCGGAAGGCCAGTTCCGGCTCGAAGCGCGCACGCACTTCGCCGGGGTAGCTGTCGGCTGCCGCTTCGGCAGGCTGCGGCTGGATCACCAGTGCCGGGCGCGGCGCAGCGGGCGGTGCGGTTTCCTGGCCACACGCCGTCAGCAACAGGGCGACGGCAGCGGGCAAAGCGATGGACAAGGCATGGCGCAACATGATGAATCCTTTCGCGAAGAGCACATCGAATATTTATACTGACGGGTATATTAAATCAGCAAACCGAAGCCGGGAAGCCAGCGCCGGAAAGAAAATCAACATCAACGTTTGGCCATTCCTTGAGGCCGGATGGCGTGCGACCCGTTAAGATGGGCGACTCTTCAACCAGATGCAGACTCCAATGCCCAACGACGCACCCATCGGGCCCGGTCGCCCCAAGGACCTGGCCAAGCGCGAGGCGATCCTCGAAGCGGCCAAGACACTGTTCCTCAGCCTTGGCTATGCCAACACCAGCATGGATGCGGTCGCTGCGGCGGCAGGTGTTTCAAAACTCACCGTGTACAGCCACTTCACCGACAAGCAGACGCTGTTCTGCTCGGCGGTCATGGCAACCTGCCAGATCCAACTGCCGGACCTGCTGTTCGAGTACCCCGAGGGGGCACCGGTAGAAGAGGTGCTGCTGACCATTGCCCGTAACTTCCAGGCGCTGATCAGCAGCGACGAAGCGGTCAAGCTCAGCCGCCTGATCATGGCCCAGGGCAGCTCGGACCCGGGTTTTGGCGAGTACTTCTACGAAGCCGGGCCCAAACGCGTGCTGGCGGGTATGGAAGCACTGCTGCGCGGAGCGCATGAGCGCGGGTTGCTGCGCATCGATAACCCGTTGCGCGCGGCAGAGCACTTCTTCTGCATGGTCAAGGGCGCACCGGACTACCGCTTGCTGCTGGGGTGCGCCGGGCCACTGGAAGGCGACGAGGCCGAGGCGCATGTGCGTGAGGTGGTGGGGGTGTTCATGCGGGCGTTCCGGCCATAGCGGGATCCATTCAACCTACCGGCACCCACCCGGTACGGTAGGAGCAGCCTTGTGCTGCGAAGAGGCCGGTGAAAGCCGTGAAGATTCAAGGTGAATTCACCGGCCTCTTCGCAGCACAAGGCTGCTCCTACAAGCGTCTTCGTAATCAGGCCTTCAGCGCTTTCTTCGGGTAGATGTCATACCGGCTCGACTTGCCCTCCAGGCAATGGCTCGGCTTCGGCCCGTCGATGATCGGTGCCTTGCGCGGGCGCTTCACCACCACCCGATGGCTGGCCAACGCCAGGGCGGCTTCGAGCAAGGCCGGGGCATCCATGTCATCCCCCACCAACGGCCGGAACACGCGCATTTCCTTCTTCACCAGGGCGCTTTTGTCCCGGTGCGGGAACATCGGGTCGAGGTAGATCACCTGCGGCGGCTCGCCCTCCCACGCGCGCATGCGCTCGATGGCATTGCCGGTCAGCAGGCGCATACGCCCGACGATCGGGCCCACCTCTTCATCGGCACGGGCCCGTGCCAGGCCGTCTTCCAACAACGCGGCAATCAGCGGCTGGCGCTCGATCAGGGTCATCTGGCAACCCAGGCTGGCCAGCACGAAGGCATCCTTGCCCAGCCCTGCAGTCGCGTCGAGCACTTGCGGCCGAACACCTTGAGCAATGCCGACCGCCTTGGCGATCATCTGCCCGTTGCCACCGCCAAACTGGCGCCGGTGCGCAGCCTGGCCTTCGACGAAGTCCACCCGCACCGGCCCAGGCGCCTGCGGGCCCAACTGCTGGATCTGCAAGCCTTCAGCGCCCACCTGCACAGCGAAGCCGGCGGCATCGTCCTGCAGCGGCAGGCCCAGGCGCTCGGCCCACGCCGCAGCCTGTTGCGCATACTCAGCCGACATCGCTTCGACCCTGATCCCCGTGCCTTGCTCTTCCATCGTCCACACCTAAAAAATCAAACCCAGCCCTTAATGAATCGGCAACCACGGCCGATACAGGCAATATCCCGCTATTCTGCCAGAGCACAACGCGCGCGACTGCCATGACAGATACTCTTCCCATCGGTTTGACCTACCTGTCGCCTGTCGGCCACTACGGTCAGCAGAATACCCAGACACTCGGGGGCGTCAGCCACCTGTGGCAGGATTTCTTTGCCCGTGCCATGGCCGAGCAACAGGAAGTACCCGCGGACAGTATCAGCGAGTCGTTCGTGCAGTACGATCAGCACAGCGGCGAGCCGATTGGCGGGGCCAGGGCGCTGGCGCTGATCGATGCTCAGCGCGCCTGCGCTGTGCACGACACCGAAGTCGCGCCACCCGAGCCACTGTTCCTGCCCAAGGCAGAGCTTGAAGCAAACCTGCTGGAACCTGCGCCTGAACCGTTCAGTGCCATCGAGCTGATCGAACAACAGCGCGAGCTGGACCTGAGCAACAACTGGTTGCGCCCGGTGGTCATGAGCCAGGGCCAGCCGCTTGCCGAGCCGGGCCCAGCCCCCTCCCCACGCCCACTGTTCCTGCCTATCGCCGAGTTCGAGACCCACCTGCTGGACCCGGCGCCCGAGCCCTACGACGAAACCACCCTGGCCAAACAGCAGAACGACCTGGAATTCGACATCCATTGGGCGCGCCCGGTGGTACTCAACAACGTTCGCGCCTACGCCTGAGTCTACAGCGGCTCAGCGACAGATCTGCCAGAGGCCCATGTCAACGTGGAAGTGGTTGTGGTGCGCGGCATTGTAGTCGGGCCCCAGCACGGTGCTGAAGCGCTCGCAGGCCACTCGCTGGACCTCGCGTAAGAACTCCGCCTTCTGCCCACCCGCCTGCCAATCCTGCGCCAGCACGATGCGCTGGCCGTCCTGCAAGCGAAAACCACTGATGTCCAAAGCGTTGGCGGTGGCATGCTGGCTGAGTCGGCCTTGTTTGCGGTGGTAGACATTGCGGCAGGCGAAACTGCCCAGGTGGTCGACCTGGGTCACCGGCTGCCCCAATACCCGCTGCGCCGCGGGCTGCAGGCCATGCTGCTCGAACAGCGCGTAGGCCACTGCCAGCGGGCAACTGGCGAGAAAACTGCTGCTGAGCCGTGCCTGACCGCCTTCGATGCGCCACACGTTGTTCAGCGGGCAGTTGGCCGAGGCTGGGCTGTCGGCCTGGGCTCGGTAACGCAAGCCACTGGTTGCCAGCGCTTCGCGGCACAGCGCCGGGTCATTGCGCAGGCGCGACAGTTTGTAGGCAGTGAGCAGGTTGGGTGGCTGGCGCACGTCCAGCGCCGCCCAGGGGTTCCATGCATCGGGCAGGCGCCAGCCGAGGTGCCAGGCCAGGCCTGCCATCAAGGACAAGCCCACCAGCAGCGCCAGCAGCGCACGCATGGCCAATCAGCGACGGAACAGATCGTTGAGCTGCGCGAACGGCAACGCCTGTTCGCCGTAGCCGAACGTGCCTTCATCGCGAATTTCCAGGGCCGCCCGGTGGAAAGCCCCTAACGCTGCGCGGGCCAGCGACGACCCCACGCTGATTCGGCGCACGCCCAGGTCCTGAAGTTGATTGACGCTCAGCGTCACGCCTGCCAACCCCATCAGCACGTTGACCGGCTTGGGCGCCACCGCCTGTACCACTGCGCGAATTTCTTCGACAGTGCGCAGCCCAGGCGCATAGAGCACATCAGCACCCGCTTCGGCAAAGGCTTGCAGGCGCAGGATGGTGTCATCCAAATCCATTCGCCCGTGCAGCAGGTTTTCTGCGCGTGCGCAGAGGGTGAAGGGGAACGGCAGGCTGCGCGCCGCCTGAACCGCCGCGCGCACGCGCTCCACCGCTAGGCCGTGGTCATAGATGGGGGCGTCCTTGCGCCCGCTGGCGTCCTCGATAGAGCCCCCCACAAGGCCCGCCTCGGCGGCACGCAGAATGGTCTGTGCACAATCCTCAGGCAGGTCGCCAAAGCCGTTTTCAAGGTCGGCGGCAACCGGCAACGCCGTGGCATCGACGATCACACCGGCATTATCCAGGGTTTCGTCCAGGCTCAACGCGCCTTCGGCGTCTGGCCGGCCCAGGCTGAAGGCCAAGCCCGCGCTGGTCGTGGCCAGTGCCTCGAAGCCAAGGCTGGCCAGCAGCTTGGCAGAGCCGGCATCCCACGGGTTGGGGATGACGAACGCGCTGTCGCGCTCATGCAGGGCCTTGAAGGCTTCGGCTCGCAGGGTTTGCACATCCATGGTCTCAACCTCAGGCATTAAGGAGTGGTCAGAGTAGTCCCAGTTGTTCGACCTCAGGGGCGCGTGGCAATTCCGGCAATGATGCGAGGCCGGGCAGGCGCTGCATCAGGCGCTGGTGAAAGCGCTGGGCCAATGCCGCAGCCAGGCGGTTATCCGAGGTGTGCAAGAAGATGTAGGGGCTGCGGCCTTCCTCGATCCAGCTGGCTATCTTGTCCACCCAAGGCGTCAGGAAGGTTTCGTTGGCGTCCAGTTGCGGGTGGCCAATGAAACGCACCTGCGGGTGCTGGCTGAAGGCAGCGGGGCGCGGTGGCACTTTGGGTTTCTTGGCTTGGGCATGCAATACGGCGGGGTCGCGCGATGTGCAGCTGAACAAGGCCCGTGGGTCGAGGCAGATGCGCTCGACGCCACGTTCGAGCAGCAGCCGGTTTAGCTGCCGCTCCTCCTCACCCCGCGCAAAAAAGGCGTCGTTACGCACTTCGACGGCCACCGGCACCGCCACTTCATCCAGAAAGTGGCTCAACTCTGCCAAGCGCGCAGGCCCGAACATGGCAGGCAGTTGCAACCAATAAGGCGATACTCGCTCACCCAGCGGCGCCATCAACCGGGTGAAGGTGATCGCCGCGTCCAGTTGCTCGCGAAGGTCCGCGGCATGGCTGACCTCGCGGGGGAACTTGGCGGTGAAACGAAAGTGCGCCGGCATGACCTGTGCCCAGCGGGCCACGGTCGCGGGCGCGGGGCTGGCATAGAAGGTGGTGTTGCCCTCGACCGCATTGAACACCTGGCTGTACAGGCCCAGGTATTCAGTGGCTCGGGCGTCGGCGGGGTACAGGTAATCGCGCCAGGCGCTTTCGCTCCACGACGGACAACCCAGAAAATAAGGCAGAAGAGAGGGAGTCATCCCTCAAATGTACAGGTCGAGCCCCAGTACTTCCATGTCCCAATCGGTAAAACCGGCTGTGCTCAGGTAACTGGCCAGCGCCGTTGCGGTGCGCCGATCACGGGCGCGGGGGAAGACCATGTCTTGCTGGCGGGCTGGCAGACCACCGCTGCGACGGCGAGTGGTGGCCTCTTGGGGGACGTCGCTTTGCGCGTCATTCTCGATCACTTCGGCATCGTCGATTGCCTCGTCGCGCACCGACGCTTTGCGCGGAGCGCGCTTGATCGGGTAGGACTGCGAGGAGAAACCGTCGATACGCATGGTGTGAGCACTCAGGACCAATGATGGCAATTTAGCAGCATCAGTGTTCCGTCGCTAATGCTCGAGTGATAACTAGACCACAGTTCGCGCGAAAGGTTTTATCGTCATCGGCGATAACCGACGAGTAGCCGTCAGCGTTTCTTGGGTGTGGCTACATTATCGCGCAAGTACACCGGTTGCGCCTGCTCGGCAGCGATGGCCTCGCCGCGCGCCCAGGCGAAGCGTGCCAGGCTGAGGATGTCGAGGGCATTGGGCAACGCTGCGGCATTGCTGGCAGCGACCTGCACTGCCAGGCGCTCGGCATACCCCCAGCCGGTGCCGGCACCGAACCACTCGCCCGTGCTGGCGTCGGGCAGCGCCACGCGCTCGGGCGGCAGCACCGCTTCCTGGCCGATCAGGCGCATTTCGCCTTCGCTGGCCTGGTAGCAGCCCCAGTACACCTCGTCCATGCGTGCATCGATGGCGGCAGCCACCTGCTGCACACCCTGCTCACGCATCGCGCCTTGCGCCAACGCGGCCAGGTTGGACACCGGCAGCACCGGGCGTTCGAGCGCGAACGCCAGGCCCTGAACCACACCGATGGCAATCCGTACGCCGGTGAAGGCGCCCGGGCCACGGCCGAAGGCGATGGCATCCAGCGCGTTCAACGCTACACCGGAGTCACCCAGCAGTTGTTTGATCATCGGCAGCAGCTTCTGCGCGTGCTGACGTGGGATCACCTCGTAATGGCTGGTTACCTTGCCGTCATGCAACAGGGCAACGGAACAGGCTTCGGTGGCGGTATCCAGGGCCAGCAGGGTGGTCATCGAGGGTATCCAAATACAGGGGAAAGAACAGCATTATAAAGAAGCTGCGGCCCCTGTGGGAGCGGCCTTGCGTCGCGAAAGGGCCGCATAGCGGCCCCCAGGTGTCAGCGACGTGGCACACATTGATGGGGCTGCTCTGCAGCCCTTTCGCGACGCAAGGCCGCTCCCACAAAAGCGGACCGGGCGTCAGGCGCTGATCAGCTCAGGGCTGCCAGCACCTTGGCAGTGATGGCGTCAACCGAACCGACACCTTCGATGTGGCTGTACTTCGGCTTGCCGGCATTGGCGGCCGACAGCTTCTGGTAGAACTCGACCAGCGGCTTGGTCTGGGTGTGATAGACCGACAGGCGATGACGCACGGTTTCTTCCTTGTCGTCGTCGCGCTGGATCAGGTCTTCGCCCGTCACGTCGTCCTTGCCTTCCACTTTCGGCGGGTTGTACTGAATGTGGTAGGTGCGGCCCGAAGCCAGGTGCACGCGACGGCCCGCCATGCGACCAACGATTTCTTCATCGTCAACGGCGATTTCGACCACGGCATCGATGTCGACACCGGCAGCGACCATGGCTTCAGCCTGTGGAATAGTGCGTGGGAAACCGTCGAAGAGGCAGCCGTTGGCGCAATCCGGCTGGGCGATGCGCTCCTTGACCAGGCCGATGATCAGCTCGTCGGAAACCAGTTGGCCGGCATCCATGACTTTTTTCAGTTCCAGGCCCAGCGGGGTGCCGGCCTTGACGGCGGCACGCAGCATGTCACCGGTGGAGATCTGGGGGATACCGAACTTCTCGGTGATGAATTTTGCCTGAGTACCTTTACCGGCCCCGGGAGCTCCCAGCAGAATTACGCGCATCTCGTGCTCCTCAAATTTTTTTATGAAATTCAATGGATTCGGCAACCAGGGCCAAGTCCGGAAAATCGGGTATGACCATAAATCGGTCAGAAGGCTGCTCAAGATACACAGCGCCCGGCAGCCAGACAAGCGTCCCAAAGTTGCAGGAATGCGCCACTTGCGCACTGCCCGGTAGGCGGTTGCGCTCGGCGCAACCGCCCTCCTCGCCCTCTATTGCGACTAAAGGTGCACCCTTGCCTGGCGGCCCGCGCGTTACCTCAGCCGGTATTGCGCAGGCCTGCTGCAATGCCCGCCACGGTGACCAGCAAGGCCTGCTCCAACGGGCTGTCCAGAGCGGCTTCGCGGCCGCGCGAGCGCGCCAGCAGCTCGGCCTGAAGGCGGTGCAGCGGGTCCAGGTAGGTGTTGCGCAAGCTGATGAATTCCAGGGTCTCTGGGCTGTGCGCCAGTAGCACCGGCTGCCCGGTCAGGCCCAGCACCACCTGGCAGGACTGCGACAATAGGTCGCGCAGGTGCACACCTAAAGGAAGCAACTCCGGTTGCACTAGACGTTCGTCGTAGGCCTCGGCGATTTGCGCATCGGCCTTGGCCAGCACCATCTCCAGCATGTCGATACGGGTACGGAAGAACGGCCATTGCTCACGCATTTGCGCCAGCAGCTCGCCCTGGCCGCGTTTCAAGGCATTGCTCAAAGCCGTTTCCCAGCCCAGCCAGGCAGGCAACATCAGGCGCGTCTGGGTCCAGCCGAAGATCCACGGGATAGCCCGCAGGCTCTCGATGCCGCCCGCGCGTCGCTTGGCCGGCCGGCTGCCCAACGGCAGGCGGCCCAACTCCTGCTCGGGCGTCGACTGGCGGAAGTACTCGACGAAATCGGGGTTGTCGCGCACCACGCTGCGGTAGGCCTGCACGCCATCGGCGGCCAATTGGTCCATGACCTCACGCCAGGCAGGTTCTGGTGGGGGTGGCGGCAATAACGTGGCCTCGAGCACGGCCGCCAGGTACAGGTTGAGGTTCTGTTCGGCGATACCGGGCAAACCGAACTTGAAGCGGATCATCTCGCCCTGCTCGGTGGTGCGGAATCGCCCGGCTACCGAACCCGGCGGCTGCGACAGAATCGCCGCGTGGGCCGGGCCGCCGCCACGGCCAACGGTGCCGCCACGGCCGTGGAACAACAGCAGTTCCACTTGATGCTCGCGGCAGATGCGCACCAGGTTTTCCTGCGCCCGGTACTGCGCCCAGGCGGCGGCCGTGGTGCCGGCGTCCTTGGCCGAATCGGAATAGCCGATCATCACTTCCTGCGGCCCGCGCAGGCCAGCGCGATAGCCAGGCAAGCCCAGCAGGCGCTGCATCACCGGGCCGGCGTTGTCGAGGTCGGCCAGGGTTTCGAACAGTGGCACCACACGCATCGGGCGGGTCAGCCCAGCTTCCTTGAGCAGCAACTGCACGGCCAGCACATCTGAAGCGGCGCCGGCCATGGAAATGACATAGGAGCCCAGCGAGGCGGCCGGGGCAGCGGCAATTTCCCGGCAGGTGGCCAGCACCTCGGCGGTTTCCGCCTGGGGCTGGAAATGCGCAGGCAATAATGGCCGGCGGTTTTTCAGTTCGGCCAGGAGGAAGGCGATACGCTGCTCTTCATCCCAGTCGGCATAGCGCCCCAAGCCCAGGTAATCGGTGATCTCCGTCAGCGCGTCACGGTGGCGGGCGGCATCCTGGCGCACGTCCAGGCGCCCCAGGTACAGGCCAAAGGTCACGGCACGGCGCAGGCAGTCGAGCAGTGGCCCTTCGGCAATCACACCCATGCCGCATTCGTGCAGCGACTGGTAGCACAGCTCCAGCGGCGCGATCAGGTCGCGGTTGTCGACCAGTACTTCGGCACCGGCAGACGTGCTGCTGCTCAAGGCGGCATGCGCCCAGGCGCGGGTAGCACGGAGGCGGTCGCGCAATTGCTTGAGGATTGCGCGGTAGGGCTCGGCACTGTCGCCGACGTGCTCCTGCAGCGCGCTGCTGGCGTGTTGCATGGACAGCTCGGCGGCCAAGGCATCGATATCACGCAGGAACAAATCGGCGGCCATCCAGCGTGCCAGTAACAGCACTTCACGGGTTACTGCCGCCGTGACATTGGGGTTGCCGTCGCGGTCGCCGCCCATCCACGAGGCGAAGCGGATAGGTGCGGCCTCCAGCGGCAGGCGCAGCCCCGTGGCGTCGTGCAGCGCCTTGTCGACCTTGCGCAGGTGGTTGGGAATGGCCTGCCACAGCGAATGCTCGATCACCGCGAAGCCCCACTTGGCCTCGTCCACGGGGGTCGGCCGGGTGCGGCGGATTTCTTCGGTGTGCCAGGCTTCGGCGATCAGCCGGCGCAGGCGCTCACGCACCTGCTGGCGTTCGGCGGGGGTCAGGTCGCGATGGTCTTGCGCGGCCAACTGGCCGGCGATGGCGTCGTACTTCTGGATCAAGGTGCGCCGCGCCACTTCGGTGGGGTGCGCGGTCAGTACCAGCTGAATGTCTAGCTTGGCCAGCTGCCGCGCCAGGGCGTCGTTGCCATGCCCGGCCTGCTTCAGGCGGGCCAGCAGCTCAGGCAGCACGCGTGCCTCGAAAGGCTCTGGCTGGTCGGCGTCGCGGCGGCGGATCAACTGGTACTGCTCGGCCATGTTGGCCAGGTTGAGAAACTGGTTGAACGCCCTTGCTACCGGTAGCAAGTCGTCGTCAGCCAGGTCCCCAAGGGTCGAGCTCAGTTGCTCGCCAGCCACCCGGCGGTCGGCCTTGGCGCTGTGGCGGATGCCCTCGATCTTCTGCAGGAACGCCTCGCCGTGCTGCTGACGAATGGTGTCGCCGAGCAACTCCCCCAACACATGGACATCTTCACGCAAACGCACATCGATATCGGTCATTGGCCCTCTCTGTAGCGCAGCCTTGGCGCACTCGTTCAGGAAACAGCACTGGGCCAAGAGTGCCCCCAGCCGCGCGCCGATAGCAAGCCTAAGGGCAAGCCGTGATCGGCAAAGCAAACTAAAGTGCAAGCAGAGCACTCCGATGCAATGCAGCCTTTCGAGGCGTTGACAGAGGTCATCATGAAAATCCGTGAACTCGCCCAGCACTGGGAACAGAATGCCGCAGGCACCCTCAGCCGTACCGGCCATGTGCTGCATCTGGACTTGGAGTCCGAGGCGCGCCTGGCCGCGCTGATCGACATGTACCCCAAGCGCACCGCCGAAGAACTGCTCGGCGAACTGGTGGCGGCGGCCCTCGAGGAAATCGAGGCCAGCTTCCCCTATGTAAAGGGGAGCCAAGTGATCGCCACCGATGAAGAAGGCGACCCCTTGTTCGAAGATGTCGGCCCCACCCCGCGTTTTCTGTCGTTGTCCCGGCACCACTTGCATGAGCTGAGCAGCACCGCTGACGACAGCGAGCAGTAACCTCGATGCACACTGTTCCGGGCCTGCAAGGCCCGGAATACCCAGCCTGAGCATGAAAGTTCCGCACAAAACTCACTGACTGATCAGTCAGAAAAACTTACCCGTTTAAGGGATTTTTTTCTGAACCATTCGAAAAACGCCTGAGTCCGAGCAATTAGCCATCACGCTAAAACCCTGCACACTGCCCTCGTGCACCGTTCAGCTGAAGCTCACGGAAACTGTCAGGGATTCAGCGATGGACTGCTACGGACATCGTCGTTATCAGGAGTGATCCAATGGAGCTGACCACCATGAAGACCCGCACTTTCAAACCGTCATCCACTCATGTGCGCGGGTTCAAGCTGGCCGCGCTGGCCCTGGGCAGTAGCCTGGTCCTGGCCGGCTGTGCGGGCAACCCGCCCACCGAGCAGTATGCCGTTACCCAGTCTGCCGTGAACTCTGCAGTCAGTGCCGGCGGCACCGAGTTCGCCGCGGTGGAAATGAAAGCGGCGCAGGACAAGTTCAAGCAAGCCGAAATCGCCATGCACGACAAGAAGTACGACGACGCCAAGCGTCTGGCCGAACAAGCCGAATGGGACGCCCGCCTCGCCGAACGCAAGGCTCAGGCGGCCAAGGCCCAGAAGGCCGTGCAGGATGCCCGCCAGGGCGTTCAGGACGTACGTGAGGAAGGCCTGCGCAGCGCTCAGTGAGCCCTGCCCCGCCACCCTTAGCCTTCGCACTCGATCAAAGGATGAACACTATGCGCAAACACGTCATGATTCCCGCCCTGCTGGCCCTGAGCGTCGGTCTTGCAGCCTGCTCGCACGACCCGAACGCCAACCTTGAGTCGGCCCGCACCAACTTCTCTGCGCTGCAGAGCGACCCGCAGTCGAGCAAAGTCGCGGCGCTGGAAACCAAAGATGCTCAGGATTGGCTGAACAAAGCTGACAAGGCCTACATGGACCGCGAGGACCAGAAGAAGGTCGACCAGCTCGCCTACCTGACCAACCAGCGTGTCGAAGTCGCCAAGCAGACCATTGCCCTGCGTACGGCTGAAGGCGAACTGAAAAACGCCTCCGCCCAGCGCGCCCAGGCCAAGCTGGATGCCCGCGACGCGCAGATCGCCAAGCTGCAGGACAGCCTCAATGCCAAGCAGACCGACCGCGGTACGCTGGTCACCTTCGGCGACGTGCTGTTCGACTTCAACAAGGCCGTACTCAAGAGCAATGCCTACCCCAACGTGACCAAGCTGGCCCAGTTCCTCCAGGAAAACCCGGAACGCAAGGTCATCGTAGAGGGCTACACCGACAGCGTCGGCTCGGCCAACTACAACCAGAGCCTCTCCGAGCGTCGCGCCGGCGCCGTGCGCATGGCGCTGATCCGTGCTGGCGTAGACCCAGCGCGAATCGTCGCCCAGGGTTACGGCAAGGAGTACCCGGTGGCTGACAACGGCAGCAACTCGGGCCGTGCGCAGAACCGTCGCGTGGAGGTGACCATCTCCAATGACAACCAGCCGGTGGCACCACGTTCGGTGAGCCAGGCGCAGTAAGGCTGGCAGCTAGAACGAAAAGCCTCGCTGTCTAAGCGGGGCTTTTTATTGGGCGAGAAGTGCATGGCTGTAAGGCTACGCTGTGGCGTATCTTGAGCGCCGCNNGCGGCGCTCGATCTACGCCATGGCATAGCCCTCCAGCCACACACCCTCACTGCACCTGCTGCGGCGTCTCCTCCCCCATGCAGCGCACCGCACGTTTGCGGTTATCGACCAACACGCCGGTCAGGCCTTTCTGTTGGGTATCGAACAACACCAGCACACCGTCCACGCACTGGGCCACCTGGGGTGCAGGGTCGAGGGAGGCTTTGTAGTCTTCGCCTGGCAGGGTCTTGAGCATGGTGAAATCCTGCAGCAACAGGGCATCTTCAGGCTTGGCGAAATGCAGGTAACCGTAGTACCACAAAGCCCCCACCGTCACGATGATGCTGCCGACGCCGGTCAGGATCAGCGGGATGGCGTTGCGTTCTTCACTCATTGCTTGTTCTTCTCGTCAGGGTAATTGGGCACTTCGGCAAGCCGCCGCAGGCCGTTGAAATGACTCGGGTCGTCGAGGAAGCGCAGCATCACCTGGCGCCATACCGGGTCGGCGAACGTTTGTACATGGCCCCCTCGGGTCAACTGCAGTACCCGCGGCGGTGGCGCGTGCTGGTACAGGCGGATGCCGTTATCCAGCGGCACCAGGTGGTCGTCGATGCTGTGGAAGAACAGCTTCGGCGGGCTGTCCAGGCGCTCGATCGAACGGATCGCACTGTCGCCGTCCGGCACCAGCCACGACAGCGGCACCTGCAGCGGCCAGGTCATCCATGAAGTGCTCAAGGCAAACCGCCCGACTGCACGGTAACTGGCTGGCACGCCATCGAACACCAGCGCGCTGAAGCGCTGGCGCTGCTCAGGGTGGGCCGCCAGGTAATGAATGGCCATGGCGCCGCCCAGGCTCTGCCCCAGCAGCACCACCGGCTTGCCCTTGACCTCGGGCGCCTTGTCCAGCCAGGCCATGGCCGCCGCGAGGTCTTCATAGACCTCGGGCAAACTCGGTTTGCCCTGAGACAACCCATAGCCCCGGTAATCGACCATCAGCACCTGGTAGCCCTGCTCCGGCAGCCAGTAGCTGCCGCCCAGATGGCCGGCCAAGTTGCCGCCGTTGCCGTGCAGGTGCAGCACGGTGCCTTTGACATCGACCCCGGCCTTGGCCGGTAGCCACCAACCATGCAGGCGTACGCCATCCGAAGTGGTCAGGCTGACGTCACGGTAGTCGAGCTTGGCCCGTTCCGGGGTAAACGGTTGGCCGTGCTCGGGGTAGAACAGCAGGCTGCTGCAACCGCTCAGGCCCAGCAGGAGCACGCCAAGGGCCAGCAGGTGGCAGCGTTCAGAGAATGTTCGCGTAGTCGGCTTCAATGCGATCCAGGCTCAGGTGGTTGAGGAAGTTGGAGAAGCACATCCAGGCCGACAGTGCGTTGAGGTCACGGAACTGTTCGGGCAAGTACTTGGGCGGTTCAACCAGCCCCTCCTCGACCAGTTGGCGCAAGGTGCGCATGTCTTCCAGCGTGGTCTTGCCGCAGAACAGCAGCGGGATCTGCTCGAGCTTGCCCTTCTTCACGGCCAACTGAATGTAGTTGTAAACCATGATGAAGCCCTTGAGGTAGGACAAGTCCTTGGTGAATGGCAAGCCATTGGGCACCGAGCCGCGGAACACTCGGCTGGCATTGCTGTAGCTCTGCGCCATTTCAAAGCCCTGAGCACGGAAGAACTCGAACACCTGGAGGAAGTCGGCGCCCTCCTCGACCATGTGGATGGCGCGTGTACGGTTGGTGAGCTTGCGCAGCCGACTGGGGTAAGAGGCGAAGGCAATCACCTCCATGAGGATCGCCAGCCCCTCCTGGGTCACCGTCGACGAGGGTGGGCCCTTGGCCAGGAAGGTGCAGATCGGCTGGTTGAGGCCGTTCAGCGTGGTACCCACATGCACCAGGCCTTCATGCACCTCCAGCGCACGCACGTCGCGGCTGTTGAACATGGCATCGGCACGTACCTTGATGTAGTCGGCACCGGCCGCCGCATCGGCGACGATACCGTCGGATTCGAATACGCGGATGGTTTCCTCGGCCTCGCCGAACACCTTGTTCAGGCGGCGCTGGAGGATGTCCACGGCCTCTTTGGCGGTGAGGTTCTTTGGCTCGTCCTTGAGGTCGCCGCGGCCATCGATGTTGTTCAAGTAGTCCGACAGCATCAGGCCCAGGTCGGCCAGGGTTGGGTCACCGGCGTGGAAGGCGTCGGACGCCGCGCCGTACAGCTCCTGCGAGATCAGCCCGAAGTCCTCGGTGCCGCGTGCCTCGAGCATACGCACCACCATGCGGTATTCCTTGCACATGCGCCGCATGATCTGCCCGACCGGGTTGAACTGCCCGAGCCGGCGAGTGATGTCACGTTCGATGTTCTGGAATTCGGCCTTGACCGCGCTGGAGTCGAACGACAGCGGCCGCGACTGGTAATAGGCGCGGTCTACCGCGGGTGGCTCTTTGCCCTTGGCCTTGAGGAAGCCGTGGCGGATGTTGTCGTCCCATTTCACCGCATCGAGTACGCGGATGGGGGTCTGCGCCGCAACGATGCGGTCTGACAGCGCGCGTATGGTCTGCTGGTACTCGTCCACCGGGGACTCCTTATCTGCCTCGGCCTCGGTCCCTGTAGGAGCAGCCTTGTGCTGCGAAGAGGCCTTTATCGGCAACAAATATCTGTTGTCTTACCGGCCCTTTCGCAGCACAAGGCTGCTCCTACCGGGATCGCATTGCAGTTTCAAACCCTGAAAAGGACGGCAGAGGTCATTACTTGCCGGAGCGCTGGAAGCGTGCCACCTCGACGAACAGGTCGGAGTTGGCCGGGTCGTCCAGGTAGGCCAGCACCCGCGCCGAGGGGCTGTCGATGAGCACGCCCTCGCCGTTGTCTTCCGGCACTTCGGTGTTGCGTCCGGTCAGCTCTTTGTTTTTCACGGCCTGCTGCACCTGCTCGACATCCAGGTTGTACACCACCAGTTCCTTGCCATCGACGACTTCAAAACCGCCAATCAGGAAATTGCCACCCAGGCGCTTGGGCACGCCGGCCGAGAGGTACCAGCGGTTGCCGTGGCGCGAGACGGTGAAGACGTACTCTTCGGGGGCTTTGCCCTTGGCCGTGGCCACCGCCTTGTAGGCATCGCCGCCACTGCGGCTGATCGACAGCCTCAGCGGTTCGCCCCAGGCGTCCTTGCTGCTCCACTTGCCGAGCAGGGCCTTGGGCGCGGCCTGGTTGCTCGGCAAGGGCTCATGGAAGGTCACCAGACAACCGCCCAGCAGCAGGAATGACAGCGTCAACAGCACCACACGCCAGGCTTTCATCAGGTTCTCCTTGAAAATAAGGTCTCAGCTCAGGCCGATGCCAACACCAGGTGCAGGTAACGGGTAAGCATAGCGAGCATCTGCCCATCGGCTTGCGCGTTCGCATCCTTGAGCAGGCCCTGATATTCCATCTGCTCGATAATCGCCGTCAACATTTGGGCGTCTTGTTCCGGTTGCCGCGAGCCGACCACCTGCAGCAATTGCCGGGTGCCGTGCAGCAGAATCTGGTCGTGGGCGCACACCAGCTCGGCCAAACGCGGGCACAGCAGTGCCTCCTGACGGAAGGCCTGCTCGGCCATCAGAAAGTCGCGCCGGTTAAGCAACTGACGCGACACATAGTCAGCGGTCATGCTTGCCACTTCGTCGGCCAGCCGCGCTCGCGCCTGCGGGCTGCCATCGCCCTGGGCGAGCATCTGGCGCAGCACCACCTCGGTGTTGGCCCAGAGCTTGGCCATGTAGGCGGCGCTGCGCTCGACGTACTGGGCGAAGGTATCGGTGAGCAGGTCCTCGATGTCCTTGAAGTAATAGGTGGTGGCCGACAACGGCACACCCGCCTCGGCGGCCACGGCACGGTGGCGCACACCGCGCACACCATCGCGCACGACGATGCGCATGGCGGCGTCGAGGATCAGCTGGCGGCGCTGCTCGCTGCCTTGGCGGGCGGTCTTGCGGCCCTGGTACTGCACACTTTCGGCGACGGCGGTGGCGATGCCGGCGGCGCCTTGCTCAGCGATTGCGGGGGTCACGGGGTTACCTCACGGACGGTGTGTTGGCTGTACCGGCCCCTTCGCGGGCAAGCCCGCTCCCACAGGGATCGTACCGCGCCTGAGGGCAGCGCAATACCTGTGGGAGGGGGCTTGCCCGCGAAAGGGCCGGTGCAGACAACATAAGGCTTCAGGCAAGAAAAAGCCGCCCCTAGAGGCGGCTTTCTCAGATCACTCAGGCCTGCGGACGCATATGTGGGAACAGGATCACATCGCGAATCGACGGCGAGTTGGTCAGCAGCATCACCAGGCGGTCGATGCCGATGCCTTCACCGGCGGTTGGCGGCATGCCGTATTCCAGGGCGCGGACGAAGTCGGCATCGTAGTGCATGGCTTCGTCGTCACCGGCATCCTTCTCGGCCACCTGGGCCAGGAAGCGCTCAGCCTGGTCTTCGGCATCGTTCAGCTCGGAGTAGGCGTTGGCGATTTCGCGGCCACCGATGAACAGCTCGAAGCGGTCGGTCACGGCCGGGTTGTCGTCGTTGCGACGGGCCAGCGGCGACACTTCGAACGGGTACTCGGTGATGAAGTGCGGCTGCTCCAGCTTGTGCTCGACCAGCTCTTCGAAAATCATCACTTGCAGCTTGCCCAGGCCTTCGTGGCCCAGCACCTTGGCACCGGCCTTTTTGGCGATGTCACGGGCACGGTCGACGTCTAGCAGGTCGGCAGCGGTCAGCTCAGGGTTGTACTTGAGGATCGAGTCGAACACCGACAGGCGCACGAACGGCTCGCCGAAGTGGAACACCTTGTCGCCGTACGGCACGTCGGTGCTGCCCAGCACCAGCTGCGCCAGCTCGCGGAACAGCTCTTCGGTGAGGTCCATGTTGTCGGTGTAGTCAGCGTAGGCCTGGTAGAACTCGAGCATGGTGAACTCAGGGTTGTGCCGGGTCGAAACGCCTTCGTTACGGAAGTTGCGGTTGATCTCGAAGACTTTCTCGAAACCACCGACTACCAGACGCTTGAGGTACAGCTCTGGCGCAATGCGCAGGAACATGGCCATGTCCAGGGCATTGTGGTGGGTTTCGAACGGTTTGGCCGCGGCGCCGCCTGGGATGGTCTGCAGCATCGGCGTCTCGACTTCGAGGAAGTCGCGCTCGATCAGGAACTTGCGGATGTGCGAAATCACCTGCGAGCGAACACGGAAGGTGTGGCGGGTTTCTTCGTTGACCATCAGGTCGACGTAACGCTGACGGTAGCGCTGCTCGGTGTCGGTCAGGCCATGGTGCTTGTCGGGCAGCGGGCGCAGCGACTTGGTCAGCAGGCGCACGTTGGTCATTTCGACGTACAGGTCACCTTTGCCGGAGCGGGCCAGGGTGCCCTCGGCGCTGATGATGTCGCCCAGGTCCCAGGTCTTGACGGCGGCCAGGGTTTCTTCCGGCAGGGTCTTGCGGTTGACGTAGACCTGGATGCGGCCAGTCATGTCCTGGATGACCATGAACGAGCCACGGTTGAGCATGATGCGCCCGGCAACCTTGACCGGAATCGCTGCAGCTTCCAGTTCTTCCTTGGTCTTGTCGGCGTACTGTTTCTGCAGGTCGTTGCAGTAGCTGTCGCGACGGAAGTCATTGGGGAAGGCATTGCCCTTGGCGCGCTCTGCGGCAAGTTTTTCCTTGCGCAGGGCGATCAGGGCGTTTTCTTCCTGTTGCAGGTCTTGCGGTGCGCTATTGAGGTCGCTCATGTCGTCATTCTTTCCATCAGGTATTCGTTGCCCTTTTCGGGCAGGGCACGCGATGCCGGCGGGTAGCCAGGCATCGCGGCAGTGGTGTGCGGCTTACAGCCCTTGCTTGAGGCTCGCTTCCAGGTACTGGTCGAGGTCGCCGTCCAGCACCTTCTGGCAGTCGCTGCGCTCAACGCCGGTCCGCAAGTCCTTGATGCGCGAGTCATCCAGTACGTAGGAGCGGATCTGGTGGCCCCAACCGATGTCCGACTTGCTGTCTTCCAGCGCCTGGGAAGCGGCGTTGCGCTTCTGCATCTCCAGCTCGTACAACTTGGCCCGCAGCATTTTCATGGCGGTGTCTTTGTTGGCGTGCTGGGAGCGTTCGTTCTGGCAGGCCACCACGGTGTTGGTCGGCACGTGGGTAATACGCACCGCGGAGTCGGTGGTGTTTACGTGCTGACCACCAGCGCCCGAAGAGCGGTAGGTGTCGACGCGCAGGTCGGACGGGTTGATGTCGATTTCGACCTTGTCGTCAATCTCGGGCGACACGAATACCGCCGAGAACGAGGTGTGGCGACGGGCGCCGGAGTCGAACGGGCTTTTACGGACCAGGCGGTGCACGCCGATTTCGGTGCGCAGCCAGCCGAAGGCATATTCGCCCTTGATGTGCACGGTGGCGCCCTTGATGCCGGCGACTTCACCTTCGGAGAGCTCGATGATGGTGGCGTCGAAACCGCGCTTGTCGGCCCAGCGCAGGTACATGCGCAGCAGGATGTTGGCCCAGTCCTGCGCTTCGGTACCGCCGGAGCCGGCCTGGATGTCCAGGTAGGCGTTGTTCATGTCCATCTCGCCGCTGAACATGCGACGGAACTCAAGCTGGGCCAGTTTTTCTTCCAGGCCTTCCAGCTCGGTCACGACGTCGCCGACGGCGCTTTCGTCCTCTTCCTCGACGGCCATGTCGAGCAGGTCCTTGCAGTCGGCCAGGCCGTTGGCCATCTTGTCCAACGTCTCGACGACCTGTACCAGCATGGCACGTTCGCGGCCCAGGGCCTGGGCATACTCAGGCTTGTTCCAGACGGCCGGGTCTTCCAGCTCGCGGTTGACTTCGATCAGGCGGTCATGCTTTTGATCGTAGTCAAAGATACCCCCGAATTGACTGGGAACGCTCGGTGAGGTCCTTGATGGTGTTCAGGATCGGTTGGATTTCCATGGGCGACGGCTCTCGTGCGAATTCGGTGAAAAGCCTGCGAGTATAACCGAGTCCAACGCATGGCGGCAGACCCGCCGGGCGGTACCCTGCACCCGGAACTACAAAGCACTACGCCGCAGCCGCAACCTCAAGCGATACCCACTTGGTTACGCCCTCCATTCTTGGCCAGGTACAGCCCCTTGTCCGCCGCCGAAATCAACTGCCGGCAATGCCCGCCCACCGCCGGCGTCTGGGTCGCCAGGCCAATGCTCACCGTCAACCGCGAATCCGCCGCTGGCGCCGTGTGCGGAATGCCCAGCGCCAACACCGTCTGACGCAGTTTCTCGGCAATCAGCCGCGCCCCGCCTGGGGACGTATTGGGCAACACCAAGGCAAACTCCTCGCCCCCATAACGCGCCGGCAGATCGGTCGGCCGCGAGCACGAGCCGCGGATCGCTTCAGCCACTTGGCGCAACGCCTCATCACCCGCCAAATGCCCGAAACTGTCGTTGTAGGCCTTGAAGTAGTCGACATCGATCATCAACAACGACAACTGCTGCTGCTCACGCATGGCCCGGCGCCATTCCAGCTCCAGGTATTCGTCGAAGTGCCGCCGGTTGGACAGCCCGGTCAGGCCATCGGAGTTCATCAACCGCTGCAGCATCAGGTTGGAATCGAGCAACTGCTGCTGGCTGACCCGCAGGGCGCGGTACGCCTCGTCACGCTGGAGCAACGTCAGGTAGGAACGCGAGTGGTAGCGAATGCGCGCCACCAGTTCGATGTTGTCCGGCAACTTGACCAGGTAGTCGTTGGCCCCCGCAGCAAACGCCGCGCTCTTCACCAGCGGGTCTTCCTTGGTCGACAGGACGATGATCGGGATATCTTGGGTAGCCGGGTTGTTGCGGTACTCACGCACCAGCGTCAGCCCATCCAGCCCCGGCATGATCAGGTCCTGCAGGATCACCGTCGGCTTGATGCGCATGGCCTGGGCCACGGCCTGGTGCGGGTCGGCGCAGAAATGGAAGTCGATGTTGTCTTCATGGGCCAGGCCACGTCGCACCGCCTCGCCGATCATTGCCTGATCGTCGACCAACAGCACCATCGCCGAGTTTTCGTTGGTGGTCGCGAAACCTTCGATCGGTAGATCATTCATGCCTATTCACCTGATCACCGCCGACCAGGCGGCGTGATTCAATACATATCGTCATTTTGCAAAGAATTCCATCAATCGCCCGGCGATTCGCTCCAGCGGGCGGATTTCCACCGCCGCGTCAATCGCCGCGGCGGCCTTGGGCATGCCGTATACGGCACTGCTGGCCTGGTCCTGGGCGATGGTCAGGAAGCCCTGCTGGCGCATCTGTTTGAGGCCCTGGGCACCGTCGCGGCCCATGCCAGTGAGCAGCACACCCACCGCATCGCCGCTCCAGTAGCGTGCCACGCTCTCGAAGAACACATCGATCGAAGGCCGGTAGATTTCGTTGACGGGTTCGGCAGTGTAGGCCAGCTGACCATTTTGCAGCAGGCGGATATGGTGGTTGGTGCCCGCCAGCAGGACTTGCCCCGGCTGCGGCGGCTCGCCCTCGCGGGCCAGGCGCACCGGCAGGCCGGCAGCGCTGCTGAGCCATTCGGCCATGCCTGCGGCGAATACCTGGTCGACGTGCTGGACCAGCACGATGGCCGCCGGGAATGCCGGCGGCAAGCCCTTGAGCAGCACCTCAAGGGCGGCCGGGCCGCCGGCCGACGAACCGATTGCCACCAAGCCACGACGCTGGGATGCCTCGCGCAATGGCGTGGCAACCGGGCGCGCGGCCGGCGTGCGCTGCTGGCCTATCAGCCAGCCGATGTTGAGGATCTTGCGCAGCAGTGGCGCCGCCGCCTCACGGGCATCGCCCGCGCCCAAGGCCGGGGTATCGACCACATCCAGCGCGCCATGGCCCATGGCCTCGAACACCCGGTGCACGTTCTGCTTGCGGTCGACCGTGACGATGACGATGGCGCAGGGGGTCTCGGCCATGATCCGCCGCGTCGCCTCTACCCCATCCATCACCGGCATGATCAAGTCCATGAGGATCAGGTCTGGCTGCTGCTCGGCGCACCGCTGCACCGCCTCGGCGCCGTTGCCCGCCACCCAGATCACCTGGTGCGCGGGCTCGAAGGCCAGCGCCCGGCGCAACGCCTCCACCGCCATGGGCATATCGTTGACGATGGCGATCTTCATCCCTGAGCACCTCCAATCAGCTCCACCACAGCATCCAGCAACGCATCGTCGTGGAAACTGGCCTTTGCCAAATAGTAGTCGGCGCCAGCGTCCAGACCACGCCGCCGGTCTTCCTCACGGTCCTTGTACGACACCACCATCACCGGCAGCGATTGCAGGCGCTGGTCCCGGCGCACCAGGGTGACCAGTTCGATGCCATCCATGCGCGGCATGTCGATGTCGGTGATCAGCAAGTCGAAGTCTTCGCCGCGCAGGGCATTCCAGCCGTCCATGCCATCCACCGCCACGGCCACTTCGTAACCGCGGTTACCCAACAGCTTGCGCTGCAGTTCGCGCACGGTGAGCGAGTCGTCGACCACCAGGATGCGCTTGCGCGCCAGGCCGCGGGGGCCACTGTTGCCCCGCTCGATGCGCTCGAGGCTGCCGGTACTGAGCAGTTTTTCCACCGAGCGCAGCAGGTCTTCGACGTCGACGATCAGCACCACCGAGCCATCGTCGAGCAATGCCCCGGAGGAGATGTCCTGGACCTTGCCCAGGCGCGGATCGAGGGGCATCACCACCAGCACCCGCTCCCCGATCAAGCGTTCCACGGCCACCCCATAGAGTTGCTCGCGCTCTCGAATCACCACCACCCGCAGGCTGCTTTCATCGGCCTGCCCTGCCGGGCGATTGAGCAACTGGCTGGCCGCCACCAGGCCGATGTGCCGCCCTTCATGCCAAAAATGCTGACGCCCTTCGATCTGCACGATCTGCTCGGCGGTCACCTCCAGCGTGCGTTCGATGTGCGCGAGCGGGAACGCATACGCTTCGCCGCCCACTTCCACCACCAGGCTGCGCACCACCGACAGCGTCAGCGGCACCTGCAGGTGGAAGCGGCAGCCCTGCCCGGCCAGCTGGGTCAATTCGATCGACCCGCGCAGCTCGCGGATCATGTGTTGCACGGCGTCCAAGCCAACCCCGCGCCCTGACACCTCAGTCACCTTGTCGCGCAGGCTGAAACCGGGCAAGAACAGGAACGTGATCAGCTCCGCCTCGCTCATCCGCGCCACGGTGTCGGCCGGCGACATGGCGCGCTCGACGATGGCGCTGCGCAGGCGCTCCAGGTCGATACCGGCACCATCGTCAATCAGCTCGAGGCTGAGCATGCCGGCCTGGTGCGAGGCACGCAGGCGAATCACGCCCTCCTGCGCCTTGCCTGCCAGCAGGCGCCGCTCTGGCAGTTCGATGCCATGGTCGACCGCATTGCGCAGCAGGTGGGTCAGCGGCGCTTCGAGCTTTTCCAGCACATCGCGGTCGACTTGGGTCTTTTCGCCTTCGATGACCAAGCGCACCGGCTTGCCCAGAGACCGCCCAAGGTCACGGACCATGCGGCTCTGCCCGGCCAGAACGTCGGCAAAGGGCCGCATCCGGCAGGCCAGCGCCGTGTCATAGAGCAATTGCGCACGCTGGCTGGCCTGCCAGCCGAACTCGTCGAGGTCGGCGGCCTGCTGCTGCAGAATCTGCTGGGTCTCGACCAACAAGCGTTGGGTCTGGGCCAGGGCCTCGAGTACCTCGCTGCTCTGGCCACTGTCCTCCAGTTGCATGCGCAAACCATCGAGTGCCTGCATGCCTTGGCCATGCATGCGCTTAAGGCGCTGCAGGGTGGCCAGGTAAGGCTTGAGCCGCTGGGTCTCGACCAGCGATTTGCTGGACAGGTCGAGCAAGCTGTTGAGGCGGTCGGCCGTGACCCGCAGCACCCGCTCAGCGCCTTCGCCGGCGCGTTTACCGGCCTTGCGCCGTGGCGCGGGCTCAAGCTCGACGTCCCCTTCCATGGGCTCGGGGGCCATCGGCAAGGGCTCGACAGCCAGGGTTGGCACGGGCGCTGTCGGCGACGGCATGGCCATCGCCATTGGCACCGACACCGGCGCCGCGCCCGGGTCCAGCAAGCTGGCCATCTGCGCGAGGAACACCGGCAGTGTCGCTTGGGCGCCCGCGTCGCCCGGCGTGGCGATGCGCATCAACAGGTCGGTCCCCTGCAGCAGCGCATCGATATGCTCGGCGCTCAGCCGCAAGCGGCCTTCCTGCGCCGCCACTAGGCAGTCTTCCATCACGTGGGCCACGCTCACGCCAGCATCGACCCCGACAATACGTGCGGCCCCTTTCAGGGAGTGGGCCGCGCGCATGCAGGCTTCCAACTGGTCGGCCTGGGTGGGGTTGCGCTCCAGCGCCATCAGGCCGGCGCTAAGCACCTGGGTCTGCGCCTCGGCTTCCAGGCTGAACAGCTCGAGCAACGATGCGTCGCGCATTTGCTCTGGGGTCATGACAGGCTCCGCTGCACCGCAGACAGTAAGTGTTGATCGTCCAGCACCCGCACACTGCGGCCGCGCCACTGCAGCACCGCCGCGGTGAAGTGGGTAGCATCCTGGCCACTGCCCAGCAACGTTGGGTCAAGCCGGTGAATGCCGTCGATTTCCTCGACCGCCATCACCACCGGCCCCCCTTCGGCAGCCAGGATCAGCATGCGCGGCATCTCGCGGCCGCTGCGTTGCTGCCCAGCAGCCGGCTGCACACCCAGCAAATCAGCCAGCGACAGGCACGGCACCAATGCACCGCGCACATTGGCAACGCCCTGCAGCATTCGGGAACGCTGGTGCGGCAGCGAATGCACCGCCTGCAAGGGGGCGATTTCAGCCAGGCAGGCGGTCGCCAAGGCCAGCCATTCTTCGCCGAGCCTGAACAGCAGCATGGAGCGGCCAACCGATTCCTCGGCCGCTGGCGCAACTGCGGCGTGGTCATCCTGCAGCAGGGCATAACGGTCGAGCAGGCGCGTGGCGGCAGCGGCATACACGTCACAGTTGCGGCAATGAATATGCCGCTCCAGCAGCGGGCACTGTTTGTCACCGTGCACGCCGATGCGGTTCCAGCAGTCGTCGATGCGCTCGTCGGCCTGCGCAAGCAGTTGCATCGCGGATTCACCCCTCATCGTTCAGGCTCCCGTCCCGCCCGTGCGGCACGCGCCTGCAAACGCTGGGCGCCTGCCAGGTCGCCCTGGGCCGCGAGCAAGGCCGCCAGGTGCACCAAGGCTTCGGGGTGCTGCGGCTCAAGATACAGGGCCTTGCGATAGTGGGTAAGCGCCTGGCCGGCGTCGCCTTCGGTATCACTGAGCAAGCCCAGCCAGTAGTAAACCTGCGCCGTCGGCGCGAACTGGCTCAAGTAGCGCTGGCAGGCGGCACGCGCCTGCGCACTGGCGCCCGCGTTGGCATGCTGGGCAATGCTGGCCAGCAGTTCGGCTTCGTTCTCGCCTTTGCGTTCTGCCGGCAGTGGCGCCTTGGCAGTGAACGGAAGCGCTCGCAACGGCCGCGCCAATGACGGCGTCGGCGGCGGGTACACGGGCAGGGGCAAAGGCGGCAGCGCGCGCTTGGCTGGCGGCGCGGGAAGTGCGCGGGCCGGTGCCACGGCGCCCTCCTGACGCACGTAGGCGAACGATTGAGCGATACCCAGCGGGCGCATGCCCAGCCGCGCCAGCAAGCTGCCTTCCGCAGGCCCGATAAACAGCACACCCTGCGGATGAGCCAGGCGCTTGAGCACCTCGAACACGCGCTGCTGGGTGGCCACGTCGAAATAAATCAACAGATTGCGACAGAACACGAAGTCGTACAGGCCATCGCGGCTGGCCAGGGCCGGGTCCAGCACATTGCCCACTTGCAGGCTGACTTGCTGACGCACGCGATCATGCAAGCGGTGGCCGTCACCGAGCGCATCGAAAAAGCGCTCGCGAAACCCCAGGTCGCTGCCGCGAAACGCATTGCGTCCGTAAACCGCCTGCTCACCCTTGGCCACCGAAAGGGGGCTGATGTCGATGCCATCGATCACGAACGTGCCAGGGCTCATGCCACCCTCGAGCAGCGCCATGGCCAGTGAATAAGGTTCTTCGCCGGTCGAGCACGGCAGGCTGAGCAGCCGCACCGGGCGGGCGCCGGCCAGTTCTGCCAGGCGCTTGTGGGCCAGCCCCACCAGGGCCGTGAAGGATTCCGGGTAACGGAAAAACCAGGTCTCGGGGACGATGACCGCCTCGATCAGGGCCTGTTGCTCGTCCGCCGACTGCTGCAGGCGCAGCCAGTAGTCGTCCAGGTCCACGGCGCTCACGGCACTGCAGCGCTGGCGCAAGGCACGCTCGACCATCTGCGCGCCCACCGACTCCACGTCCAGGCCGATGCGCTCGTGCAGATAGCGGAAGAAACGCTGTTCAATCATGTCGGCATTCCTGGCGCAGGGGCCCCGTGTTCATCGGCAAACAACAGCTCGCGCACGGCATCTGTCAGCAAGTCATCGACGGCGATGCGCTGCACCAGGCCTTGGGCATCCTGGCGCACGGGCCCCAGGTACGGTGCGTCGCCGTTGTCCAGGCCATACGGCTGGAATTCTTCGGGGCGGCAACGCAAGGTCTCGGTGGCCTGTTCAAGGATCAGCCCAAGCTGCAAGTCGCCCCGGTAACGCACCAGCACCAGCCGCGTGCTGGTGCGTTGCGCCGCCGCCTGGCCAAAGCTCAGTGCCGACAGGTCGACCACCGGCACCAGTGCGCCGCGGTGCGCAAGGATGCCCGCGACCCACGACGGCGCTTGGGCAATCGGCTTGAGCGGCCGACGCGGCAGCACCTCGATCACCTCGTGCACGTCCAGGGCAAAACGCTGGTCAGCGATGCGGAACTGCAGGTACAACGCGCCCTTGGCGTCGCTTGCCTGCGCTGCGCGGGGTTGCAGGTCGTTCATGGTCGTCAGACTTTGAATCGCGACACGCCGCCACGCAGGCCTGCTGCCACCTGGCTGAGCTCGTCAATGGCAAAACTGGCCTGGCGCAGCGACTCGACCGTCTGGGTACTGGCATCGCTCAGCTGCGCCAACGCTTGGTTGATCTGCTCGGCGCCGGTGGCCTGGGCCTGCATGCCCTCGTTGACCATCAGCACACGCGGCGCCAGGGCCTGCACCTGATGGATGATCTGGCTGAGCTGCTCGCCCACTTGCTGCACCTCGAACATGCCACGGCGCACCTCTTCAGAGAACTTGTCCATGCCCATGACCCCGGCCGACACCGCCGACTGGATTTCGCGCACCATCTGCTCGATGTCGTAGGTGGCCACCGCTGTCTGGTCAGCCAGGCGGCGTACCTCGGTCGCCACCACGGCGAAGCCACGGCCATACTCGCCGGCTTTTTCCGCTTCGATGGCGGCATTGAGCGACAACAGGTTGGTCTGGTCGGCTACCTTGACGATGGTCACCACCATCTGGGTGATGTTGCTGGCCTTTTCGTTGAGGATGCCGAGCTTGGCATTGACCAGGTCGGCGGCGCCCATCACCTGGTGCATGGTTTCTTCCATGCGGGCCAGGCCTTGCTGGCCGGAGCCGGCCAGGCTGGAGGCCTGATCGGCGGCAGAGGTGACCTCGGTCATGGTGCGTACCAAGTCACGCGAGGTGGCGGCGATTTCCCGCGAGGTGGCGCCGATTTCGGTGGTGGTCGCGGCGGTCTCGGTAGCGGTGGCCTGCTGCTGCTTGGACGTGGCGGCAATCTCGGTCACCGAGGTGGTCACCTGCACCGATGACCGCTGGGCTTGGGACACCAAGTTGGCCAGCGCTTCGGCCATTTCGTTGAAGCCGCTTTCGATGGCGCCGAACTCGTCCTTGCGGTCCAGGCTCAGGCGCATGCTCAGGTCACCCGAACGCAGCCTGTCGAGGGCGTGGACGATGCGCTGCATGGGGGCGCTGATGGCGCGCATCAGCAGCAACCCGCAGATCCCGGCGGCAACGATTGCCAGCAGCAGCGAAACCATCATGCTGCCCTTGGCCGTGCTCACGGCGCTGACGATATCTTGAGTGGCCGCGTCGGCCGAGGCTCGGTTGTTCTCGATGACTTCGTTCAGGTGCTTGCGACCATCAACCCATGTGGGGGTGAGTACCTCGATGATAAGCCGTTCGGCTTCGGCATAGTTGTGCTGGCGGTAGGTGTCCAGCACCTGGCCGACGATCTTGAGGTAGCCCTGTTCCAGCTGCACGAAGCTGTCGAAGCGGGCCTGGTCGTCGCTGTCCTTGATGGTGGTCTGGTAGCTGGCCATGTGTTGCTTGAGGCGGTCCTCGAAGCTCTTGAACAGTTCCAGATCCGCCGAGGTGATTTCGCGGTGGTTGGACAGCCCTACCAGTTGCTGGCTGGTGACGTAGCTGTCGACCCAGGCACTGCGGATCATCGAGCTGTAGTAGACCCCGGGGATGCTGTCGGTCCCCACTGCCTCCTCGGCACTTTCGATCGCCACCAGCCGCGAGTAGGCGGCTACGATCATCAGCAGCATGATGGCGATGATCACGGCGAAACTTGCCAGGATCCGTTGGCGCAAGGTCCAGTTTTTCACATTCAGCCCTCAGGAATTCACAACGAGCGGGAAAAATCGCCGAAGTATAGCCCAGGCATCCTACGCTTTTGCGGCTGAAATGCGGGGTATTCAGGCATCCTTGCCTGATGGACAAGCCAAGTCGCCTGCTATTGGCCTGCGGCGAGCCGCACCTGGCTCTCCAGTTCCTGGCGCAATGCCGGGTCCAGGCGCAGCTGCCGGGCGAGTTCGTCCAGGTAGGCGCGCTCCATGAAGTTTTCCTGATCGACCATCATCACACTGGCCAGGTACATCTCGGCGGCCATTTCCGGTGTTTGCGCAGCACGCGCCACTTCGGCCGGGTCCAGCGGTTTGTTCAGCTCATCGTGCAGCCAGTGCTGCAGTTCGCGGTCCGTGTCCAGGCGGGTGAACTCGCCTTCAATCAAGGCGCGCTCGCGCTCATCGATATGGCCATCGGACTTGGCCGCTGCCACCAATGCGCGCAGCACCGCCTGGCTGTGCTGCTCGGCCTGGGCCGGTGGCAGGCGGTCGAGGGTTTGCGGCTCGGGCGCCTGCCCTGCCCCCGGCTGGCGCGCCTGCCAATTGCCGTAGGCCTTGTAGGCCAGCACCCCGAGCGCAGCCAGGCCACCGTAGGTCAGGGCTTTGCCGCCATATTTGCGGGCCTTCTTGCTACCCAGCAACAGGCCCAGCGCCCCTGCCCCCAACGCGCCGCCACCCACGCCGGAGAGCAGGCCGCCAAGGCCACCGGCGCTGGTGCCAGGCTTGCCTGAACCGCCTTTGCCGGCCTGTTTTTCGAGCAGTTGCTGGCCGGACTTGAGCAGTTGGTCGAGCAGTCCGCGGGTGTTCATTGAGGTACCTCCAGACGTCGCAAAAGAATGGCCAGATTAAGCCTTGCCCACGCGATCGCCACGGGGGGATTTGCTTCCGGATGTTGCATTGGCCAGCAAAAAGCCAACTAGACTCGATATCGCCAATACCTCGCGCAATCGCACTACGCTTATAACAATCGCTCCACTGCTTGCTTGATGACTGCCCCGACCCAGATCTCCAAGAAGAGGGAACACCATGTCAGCGCACAAGACCGCATTGCTCGGCGCCATGACTGGCGCGTTGCTCGCCAGCGCCAGCCTGCAGGCCGCCGAACCGCTCAAAGCCCTGGGAGCCGGCGAAGGGCGCCTGGATATCGTCGCCTGGCCCGGCTACATCGAGCGCGGTGAAAGCGACAAGGCCTACGATTGGGTCACCGGCTTTGAAAAGGAAACCGGCTGCAAGGTCAGCGTCAAGACCGCCGCCACCTCGGACGAAATGGTCAGCCTGATGACCAAGGGCGGCTACGACCTGGTCACCGCCTCGGGCGACGCGTCGCTGCGGCTGATCGCCGGCAAGCGGGTACAGCCGATCAACACCGCGCTGATCCCCAACTGGAAAAACATCGACCCGCGCCTGCAAAACGGCGGCTGGTACGTGGTCGACAAGCAAGCCTACGGCACCCCGTACCAATGGGGGCCGAACGTGCTGCTGTACAGCACTACGGTATTCAAGCAGCCGCCGACCAGTTGGGGCGTGGTCTTCGAACCGCAAAACCTGCCCGACGGCAAGCCGAACAAAGGCCGCGTGCAAGCCTACGACGGGCCGATCTACATCGCCGATGCGGCGCTGTACCTGAAGTCGGCGAAGCCGGAACTGGGCATCCAGGACCCCTACGAACTGAACGAGGCCCAGTACAAGGCGGTGCTCGAACTGTTGCGCCAGCAGCAGCCGCTGATTCACCGCTACTGGCATGACGCCACGGTGCAGATGAGCGATGTGAAGAACGAAGGTGTGGCCGCGTCCAGCTCCTGGGGCTACATGGTCAACGGCCTGAAAGCCGAGAACCAGCCGGTGGCCTCGACCATTCCGAAAGAAGGCGCCACGGGCTGGGCCGACACCACCATGCTGCACAGCGAGGCCAAACACCCCAACTGCGCCTACAAATGGATGGACTGGTCGCTGCAACCGAAGGTGCAAGGTGATGTGGCTGCCTGGTTCGGCTCGTTGCCGGCAGTGCCTGCAGCCTGCACCGGCAGCGAACTGCTGGGCGCTGAAGGGTGCAAGACCAATGGCTTCGACAACTTCGACAAGATTGCCTTCTGGAAGACCCCACAGGCCCAGGGGGGCAAGTTCGTGCCGTACAGCCGGTGGACGCAGGATTATATTGCGATCATGGGTGGACGCTAAGGTCGAATGAGCCTGTCCCGGCCCCTTCGCGGGGCGAGCCCGCTCCCACAAGGGCAACGTCGCTATGGCCCCTGTGGGAGCGGGCTTGCCCCGCGAAGGGGCCGGGACAGGCACTACAAGCACAGCTGAGTACCGCCCATGCCCCTAGCCGTCCAGTTCACCCACGTTTCACGCACCTTCGGCGAGGTCAAGGCCGTCGACCAGGTCAGCATCGACATCGAAGATGGCGAGTTCTTTTCCATGCTCGGCCCTTCCGGCTCGGGCAAGACCACCTGCCTGCGCCTGATCGCAGGCTTCGAACAACCCAACACTGGCTCGATCCGCATCCATGGCGTCGAAGCTGCAGGTGTGCCGCCCTACCAACGCGACGTCAACACCGTGTTCCAGGACTACGCACTGTTCCCGCACATGAATGTGCGCGACAACATCGCCTACGGGCTAAAGGTCAAAGGCGTGGCCAAGGCCGAGCGCCATGCTCGCGCTGAAGAGGCGTTGGCGATGGTGGCGCTGGCCGGTTACGGTGCGCGCAAACCGGCGCAGCTGTCCGGCGGCCAGCGCCAGCGCGTCGCCCTCGCCCGCGCCCTGGTCAACCGCCCACGGGTGCTGTTGCTCGACGAACCGCTGGGGGCACTGGACTTGAAGCTGCGCGAGCAGATGCAGGGCGAACTGAAAAAACTCCAGCGCCAGTTGGGGATCACCTTCATCTTCGTCACCCACGACCAGACCGAAGCGCTGTCGATGTCCGACCGGGTCGCGGTGTTCAACCGCGGGCGCATCGAACAGGTCGACACCCCGCGCAACCTGTACATGAAGCCGGCCACTACCTTCGTCGCCGAGTTCGTCGGCACCTCGAACGTGGTGCGCGGCGCGTTGGCCGAGCAGCTCAATGGCAGCCCCGCGCCGTTTTCCATCCGCCCCGAGCATATCCGCCTGGGCGAACAGGCCGCTGGCAGCCATGAAGTGCAAATCAGTGGCCTGTTGCACGACGTGCAGTATCAAGGCAGCGCGACCCGCTTCGAGCTGCAGCTGGACAGCGGCCAGCTACTGACAGTAAGCCAGGCCAACGACCGCTGGCAGGCACAGCCGCCAACCTGGCAGGCCGGCCAGCGGGTACTGGCGCGCTGGCCCCGTGAAGCGATGACGGCGCTGCAGGAAACCGTGCTCGACGAGGGCCGCTGAGATGAACGCCCCGCGCGCCAACCCAAGCCCGCTGCGCAGGTTCTCCAACCTGTTGTACCGGCGCCCCAATCTCTACCTGATGCTGCTGTTGATCCCGCCACTGACCTGGTTCGGGGCGATCTACCTGGGCTCGTTGCTGAACCTGCTGTGGCAGGGGTTCTATACCTTCGACGACTTCACCATGGCGGTGACCCCGGACCTGACCCTGGGCAATTTCGAGGCGCTGTTCAACCCGTCAAACTTCGACATCATCCTGCGCACCTTGGGCATGGCAGTGGCAGTCTCGCTGGCCAGCGCGGTGCTAGCCTTCCCGATCGCTTACTACATGGCGCGCTTCACCAGCGGCAAGACCAAGGCATTTTTCTACATCGCGGTGATGATGCCGATGTGGGCCAGCTACATCGTCAAGACTTACGCCTGGACCTTGCTGCTGGCCAAAGGCGGCGTGGCCCAGTGGTTCGTCCAGGTGCTGCACCTGGACGGCCTGCTGCAGGCGGTGCTGACAGTGCCTGGCGTTGGCGGCAGTACCCTGTCGACCTCGCACCTGGGGCGTTTCATGGTGTTCGTGTACATCTGGCTGCCGTTCATGATCCTGCCGATTCAGGCCTCGCTGGAGCGCTTGCCGCCGTCCTTGCTGCAAGCTTCGGCGGACCTGGGGGCCAGGCCCAGGCAAACGTTCTGGCAGGTGATTTTGCCGCTGTCGATCCCGGGCATTGCCGCAGGGTCGATCTTCACCTTCTCCCTGACCCTGGGCGACTTCATCGTGCCGCAGCTGATCGGCCCGCCCGGGTACTTCATCGGCAGCATGGTCTATGCCCAACAAGGGGCGATCGGCAACATGCCAATGGCCGCCGCGTTTACCTTGGTGCCTATCGTGCTGATCGCGGTCTACTTGTCCATCGTCAAGCGCCTGGGGGCATTCGATGCACTCTGAAAACGCATCAACCGGCTTGCGCCTGGCGGCCTGGGGCGGGTTGCTGTTCCTGCACTTCCCGATCTTGATCATCGTCCTCTACGCCTTCAACACCGAAGACGCGGCCTTCAGCTTCCCGCCCCAGGGCTTTACCCTGAAGTGGTTCAGCGTGGCCTTCGCTCGCCCGGATGTGCTCGAAGCCATCAAGCTGTCGCTGCAGGTTGCCTGCCTGGCCACACTGATTGCCCTGGTGCTCGGCACCCTGGCCTCGGCGGCGCTGTACCGTCGCAGCTTTTTTGGCAAGGAGGGCATCTCGCTGATGCTGATTTTACCGATTGCCTTGCCTGGCATCATCACCGGTATCGCCCTGCTCTCCGCGTTCAAGAGCCTGGGCATCGAACCTGGCCTGTTCACCATCGTGGTCGGCCACGCGACCTTCTGCGTGGTGATCGTCTACAACAACGTCATCGCCCGCCTGCGGCGGACCTCGCAAAGCCTGATCGAAGCCTCGATGGACCTGGGCGCGGATGGCTGGCAGACCTTCCGCTACATCATCCTGCCCAACCTCGGCTCGGCGCTGCTGGCGGGTGGCATGCTGGCCTTCGCTCTGTCGTTCGACGAAATCATCGTGACCACCTTTACCGCAGGGCACGAACGCACGCTGCCGATCTGGTTGCTCAACCAGCTCAGCCGCCCGCGCGACGTGCCCGTGACCAATGTGGTCGCCATGCTGGTGATGCTGGTGACCATGCTGCCGATCCTCGGCGCCTATTACCTGACCCGCGGCGGCGAAAGCGTCGCGGGCAGTGGCAAATGACCCTGGAGGAGTCTTCCATGCAAACGCAGATGCTGATCAACGGTCACCTGGTCGCCGGAGAGGGGCCGGCCTGGACCGTGCTCAACCCCGCCTCGGGCAGCGCCCTGGCGCAAATCAACGAAGCCAGCGAAGCGCAGGTCGACAGCGCCGTGCGTGCCGCCGACCAGGCCTTCGAGAGCTGGTCACAAGCCAGCCCCAAGGACCGCTCCCTGGCATTGCTGGCGCTGGCCGACACCATCGAGCAGCATGGCGAGGAACTGGCCCGGCTCGAATCGCAGAACTGCGGCAAGCCCTTCAGTGCTGCGCTGAATGACGAAATCCCGGCGATTGCCGACGTGTTCCGCTTTTTCGCCGGCGCGGCGCGCTGCCTGGGCGGCTCGGCGGCCGGCGAATACTTGCCAGGGCACACCTCGATGATCCGCCGCGACCCACTGGGCGTGGTCGCCTCGATCGCGCCGTGGAACTACCCGCTGATGATGCTGGCCTGGAAAGTCGCGCCGGCCCTGGCAGCCGGCAACACCGTAGTGATCAAACCGTCCGAACTGACGCCGCTCACCGCACTGCGCCTGGGCGAACTGGCGCAGGGCCTGCTGCCGCCTGGCGTGCTCAACATCCTCTTCGGCCGTGGCCAAACCGTCGGCACGCCGCTGGTCACCCACCCGAACGTGCGCATGGTGTCGCTGACCGGTTCGATCCCCACCGGCGCGCACATCATCAGCGCCACCGCCGACAGTGTGAAGCGTATGCACATGGAACTGGGCGGCAAGGCGCCGGTGCTGGTGTTCGACGATGCCGACATCGACGCCGCCATCGAGGGTATCCGCACGTTCGGCTTCTACAACGCCGGCCAGGACTGCACCGCGGCTTGCCGCCTGTATGTGCAGGACGGCATCTACGAGCCATTCGTGCAACGCCTGGGCGAAGCGGTAGCCAGCCTCAAGCCCGGCCTGCAGGACGCCGAGGACACGGAACTGGGGCCACTGATCAGTGCCCAGCACCGCGACAAGGTCGCAGGCCTTGTGGAGCGGGCCATCGCCCAACCGCACATTCGCCTGGTGACAGGTGGCAAGGCGATTGAAGGCGACGGCTTCTTCTTCGAGCCAACCGTACTGGCCGATGCTCTGCAGGATGACGAGATCGTGCGCAACGAAGTATTTGGCCCGGTGGTCTCGGTGACCCGCTTCACCGACGAGGCGCAGGCGCTGGCGTGGGCCAACGATTCCAACTACGGCCTGGCGTCATCGGTGTGGACCCGCGACACCGGCCGCGCCCATCGCCTGGCGGCGCGCTTGCAGTACGGCTGCACCTGGGTGAACACCCACTTCATGCTGGTCAGCGAAATGCCCCATGGCGGGCAGAAGCATTCGGGGTATGGGAAGGATATGTCGGTGTATGGGCTGGAGGACTACACCTGTGTGCGGCATGTGATGATCAAGCATTGAGTTGTGGCTTGTCAGTGGATTTGTAGCGCCTTCGAGATTGAGCGCCGCNNGCGGCGCTCGATGTCAGCACCCCCTCACACCCAAAGCCAGACACCCGCAAACCACTCAGTCTAATCCCGCAAATCCGACTCATGAATCGGGTTAGCCCGGCTGGTAGCCCGTTGATACTGCGCCGGCCAGGTGGCCTTGTTGCCGCCCAGGTCATCGTCGGCATGCAGCGGCCAGTAAGGGTCGCGCAGCAGTTCGCGGGCCAGGAAGATGACGTCGGCCTGGCCGGTACGCAGGATGTGCTCGGCCTGGGCCGGCTCGGTGATCATGCCCACGGTGCCGGTGGCGATTTCCGACTCTTTGCGCACACGCTCGGCGAAGCGGGTCTGGTAACCGGGGCCGGTCGGGATCTCGGCGTTGACCGACGTGCCGCCGGATGAAACATCGATTAGGTCGACGCCTAGCGAGCGCAGGCGCCGTGCCAGCTCGACGGTTTCGTCAGGGTTCCAGCCGTCCTCTACCCAGTCGGTCGCTGAAACGCGAACGAACAGCGGCAGCTCCTGCGGCCAGACTTTGCGCACTGCCTCAGTTACCTGCAGGGTCAGGCGGATGCGGTTTTCGAAACAACTGCCATAGTCATCGCGGCGCTGGTTGCTCAGGGGCGAGAGGAACTGGTGCAGCAAATAGCCATGCGCCGCGTGGATTTCGACCACTTTGAAGCCTGCTTCCAATGCCCGTTCGGTCGCTTTGACGAACGCGGCTACAACTTCCTGGATCTCGTCCTTGCTTAACTCACGCGGTGCTGTGTGTTCAGGGTCGAAGGCAATTTTCGAGGGCCCCACCGGCTGCCAACCACCGTCCTCGATCTTGACGCTGCCATGCTTGCCCAGCCACGGGCGATGGGTGCTGGCCTTGCGCCCGGCGTGGGCCAGCTGGATGCCCGGCACAGCACCCTGGGCGGTAATGAAGCGGGTAATGCGTTGCAGCGGCGCGATCTGGACGTCGTCCCACAGGCCGAGGTCTTCGGCGGTAATGCGGCCATCGGCAGTAACCGCCACGGCTTCAGTGATCACCAGGCCCGCACCACCGACGGCGCGGCTACCCAAATGGACAAGATGCCAGTCGTTGGCCAAGCCATCGACAGCGGAATACTGGCACATCGGCGAGACCGCGATGCGGTTGGGCAACGTCAGCTTACGCAGGGTGTAAGGCTCGAGCAGCAGGCTCATGAGGGCACCTCCCAAGGACTCCAATGGTGATCCGGCCCGGACACTCAATTGCACGTCCCTGGCCCAGGTCCGGTCATAACTTCAGACTAGACCAGAATGGGTGGGGGGGAGGTTCCATGGGATTTGGGGTGGGATGCTGGGTGTTTGGTTTGATGAGGCAAGGCCTCCAGGTGTACGCCGACAGGTTTGCAGCGCCTATGAGATCGAGCGCCGCCCGCGCGGCGCTTCGCGGGACAAGCCCGCTCCCACATCTGTTTCGGGCCAATTATTCCTGTGCCATAGGCGCGCGCACCCTAGGTGCATGGCTGGAGATTGATTAAAAACAGCGATGCCCCTTCGATATCGACGGGGCAGACAAGGCGAATAGAGGTGACCTCACAGAAGTGACTGGCCCGAAACAGATGTGGGAGCGGGCTTGTCCCGCGAAGCGCCGCGCGGGCGGCGCTCGATATCTGCCGCACCACAACACCCAAACCAATCACCTTGAAGCCCTCAGCGCGGCTCCATGTGGGCAATCATCAACTGCACGCTCTCATTACCGCGAAACTCGTTCACATCCAGCTTGTACGCCAGCTCCACCCAACGCACGGTAGGGTTCGGCCACACCTCGCGGTCGACGCCGAAGGCAATGCCATCAAGCCTCACCGACCCACATTCGCTCTTGAGCACCACTTTCAGGTGCCGCTCGCCGACCACTCGCTGCTCGATCAGCTGGAACACACCATGGAACAACGGCTCTGGGAAGTGCTGCCCCCATGGCCCGGCGTGGCGCAGGGCCTTGGCCAGGTCGAGGTGAAACTCTTCCACGGCCAGGCTGCCATCCGACAGAAGCCGGCCGGTGAGGTCTTCTTCGCGCAGCTGGCGCCGCACTTCCTGGTCAAACGCCTCGGCGAATGCCGGGAAGTTACCTTCAGGCAACGACAACCCGGCGGCCATGGCGTGCCCGCCGAATTTGCTGATCAGCTGCGGATGGCGCGCCGCCACCGCATCCAGCGCATCGCGGATGTGAAAACCCGGCACCGAACGTGCCGAGCCCTTGAGCATGCCGTCGCCGGCATCGGCAAAGGCGATGGTCGGCCGGTGATAACGTTCCTTCAGGCGTGAGGCAAGGATCCCGATCACGCCTTGGTGCCAGTCGGCATCGAACAGGCACAAGCCGTACGGCATCGATTCGACGGGCAGGTCCTTGAGCTGGGCCAGCGCCTCGCGCTGCATGCCCTGCTCGATAGACTTGCGGTCCTGGTTGAGGTCGTCCAGCTGCTGGGCCATTTCCTGGGCCAGGGCGGCGTCTTCGCACAGCAGGCATTCGATGCCCAGGCTCATGTCGTCCAAGCGCCCAGCCGCGTTCAAGCGCGGGCCCAGAATGAAGCCCAGGTCGGTGGAGGTGATGCGCCGGTGATCACGGCGGGCCACCTCAAGAATCGCCTTGAGCCCTGGCCGAGCGCGGCCGGCACGAATGCGTTCGAGGCCCTGGTGCACCAGGATGCGGTTGTTGGCGTCCAGCGGCACCACGTCGGCGACGCTGCCCAGCGCCACCAGGTCGAGCAGTTCGCCGATGTTCGGCTGTGCTTGCGTGTCGTAGCGCCCCAGGCTGCGCAGGCGTGCGCGCAAGGCCATGAGCACATAGAAGATCACCCCGACCCCGGCCAGCGACTTGCTCGGGAAGTCACAGCCCGGCTGGTTCGGGTTGATGATCGCATCGGCGTCGGGCAATTGTTCACCCGGCAAGTGGTGGTCGGTGACCAGCACTTTGAGCCCCGCCGCCTTGGCTGCCGCCACGCCATCGACACTGGAGATGCCGTTGTCGACGGTGATCAGCAACTGCGGCTGACGCTGCAATGCGACGTCGACGATCTCCGGCGTCAGGCCATAGCCGAATTCGAAGCGGTTGGGTACCAGGTAATCGACGTGGGCCGCACCCAGCAAACGCAGGCCCAGCACGCCAACGGTGCTGGCAGTGGCCCCGTCGGCGTCGAAGTCGCCAACGATGAGAATGCGCTGGCGCTGGTCGAGGGCTTCGACCAGCAGGTCTACCCCCGCCTCGATGCCTTTGAGTTGCTGGTACGGCAACAGCCGCGCCAGGCTTTTGTCCAGTTCGGCCTCGGTCTGCACGCCGCGGGCGGCATACAGACGGGTCAACAAGGGTGGCAGGTTACCCAGCAAGGGCAAGGTCGACGGCAGGGGGCGAGGTTCGATACGCATGGGGTCTTCGGCAATCAGGAAAGGGTCAGGTCAGCCACGCTCACCGAGCAGCCACTCCAGCTGCACTTCGTGCTGGCCACGGTCATCGGTGACGAACACCGTGCCTTCGCTGATCATCACGTCCCACTTGATGCTGCGCGGCATGTCGGTGGCCAGGGTTTCCAGCACCTCCTGCGGCACTGCAGCGATGTTCAGGTTCTTCAGGCCCTTGACCGCAGGCACCACCTTGGTCTCCCACACGCGCAGGCTACCGTAGGCCAGCAGGCTGGTGCGCTCGGTGCGACGGGAGCACCAGGTCAGGCGGTCGGCATCCGGTTGGCCGACTTCGATCCAGTGCAGGACGCGATCGTCCAGGCTCTTTTCCCACAACGCCGGTTCGTCGACATCCGACAGACCACGACCAAACGACAATTGCTCGTTGTACCAGAGTGCGTAGGCCAACAGACGAACGGCCATACGCTCTTCGGTTTCCGAAGGGTGACGGGCAATGGTCTGCTTGACGCTTTGGTAGACGTTGCGATCGAGGTCAGTCAGATTCAGTTCGAATTTGTAGGTAGTGGACGGCTGGGCCATGGTCGACGGGCTTCTTGCGCAAAGAAAAGTCACACAGTCTAACCGATCCTGCCCCTCGTTGCGCCGCGGCAGTATCTGCCGCTTCGGAGCTATGATAAAACCACGGCTCTGCCCAGTTGCCACGGATGCCCCATGTCTACGCCCAGCAAACCCCTCGCCGGCCTGAAAGTCATCGAACTCGGGACCCTGATCGCTGGCCCGTTCGCGTCGCGCATCTGTGCCGAGTTCGGTGCCGAGGTGATCAAGGTCGAGTCCCCCGACAGCGGCGACCCGCTGCGCAAATGGCGCAAGCTGTACGAAGGCACGTCGCTGTGGTGGTTCGTGCAGGCACGCAACAAACAGTCACTGACCCTCAACCTCAAGCACCCGGACGGCCGCGAGATTCTCAAGCGCCTGCTGGCCGAGGCCGATATCCTGATCGAGAACTTCCGCCCCGGCGTGCTGGAAAAGCTCGGCCTGGGCTGGGATGTGCTGCACGCGCTCAACCCGCGCTTGGTCATGGTACGCCTGTCGGGTTTCGGCCAGACCGGGCCGATGAAAGACCAGCCAGGTTTTGGCGCGGTGGGCGAGTCCATGGGCGGCCTGCGCTACATCACCGGCTTCGACGACCGCCCGCCCGTGCGCACCGGCATCTCCATCGGTGATTCGATTGCCGCGCTGTGGGGGGTGATTGGGGCCTTGATGGCGTTGCGGCACCGCGAGGTCAATGGCGGCCAGGGCCAAGTGGTGGACGTGGCACTGTACGAGGCGATCTTTGCCATGATGGAAAGCATGGTCCCGGAATTCGATGTCTTCGGTTTCATCCGCGAACGCACCGGCAATATCATGCCCGGCATCACGCCCTCCTCCATCCACACCAGTGCCGATGGCAAGCATGTGCAGATCGGCGCCAATGGCGATGCGATCTTCAAACGTTTCATGCAGGCCATAGGCCGCGCCGACCTGGCCGATGACCCGTCACTGGCCACCAACGATGGCCGCGACCTGCGCCGTGACGAGCTCTATGGGGTGATCGACCGCTGGGCCAACAGCCAGCCGCTGGAGCAGCTCATGCAGGTGCTCACCACCGCCGAAGTACCGGCAAGCCGCATCTATTCTGCCGAGGACATGTTCAACGACCCGCAATACCTGGCGCGGGAGATGTTCCTGCAGGCGCGCCTGCCAGACGGCAAACCCTTCAAGATGCCAGGCATCGTACCCAAGCTTTCGGAAACACCCGGCTCCACCGAGTGGGTCGGCCCTGCGCTGGGCGAACACACTGACGCACTGCTCACCGCCCTGGGCTACGACGCGGCCGCCATCGCCGGCCTGCGCGAAGCAGGCGCGGTCTGACGCCTGCCGCCGCCGATGCGAGCTGCCCACTGGTTACGCACCCTGCTTTTACTGTGCGCGCTGCTGCCTGCACTGGCCGTGCCGCACGCTGCGGCCAAGGAGCGCTTGTTGTGGCTGGTTCGCGACCTGCCGCCCTTCACCATTTTTGAAGGGACAGAGAAAGGCCAAGGGGTCATTGACCGCCTGCTGCCACTGCTGATCGAGCGGATGCCCGAGTACGATCACAGTATCGTCCGGGTAAACCGTGCCCGCGGGATCCAGATGCTTCAGGACCCGAACACTTTTACCTGCGACCCGACCTTGCTGTGGACGCCGGAGCGTGCCGAGTACGTGCACTTTTCCATACCGTCGCTGGGAGTGTTGAGCGGGGGGCTGGTGGTGCGCAAGGCAGGTGAGGCACGGCTGGCGCCGTATCTCACCGACAACGAGGTCGACCTGCCCGGGTTGATGAGCCACACCCCGTTGAAGCTCGGCATCGTCGCCGAACGCAGCTATGGCACGCAGATCGACGAGATCCTGCGCCAATTGCCAGACTCGGCACTCAGCCGCCACTACGGCAACGATGCCACTGCCAACCAGTTGCAGATGCAACAACTGGGGCGCCTGCACATGGTGATGGGGTATTGGCCAGAAGTGCGTTACCTGATCCAGCAGCAAGGCGGGTCACTGGGTGACTACCAGTTTCATCCGGTTCGGGGCGTGAACCGCTATCAGTTTCTGCATGTGGGCTGCTCGGACTCGGCACTGGGTCGCGAGGCCGTTGCGCATATCGACCAGCTATTGCCCACGCTACGCCAAGAGACCTTGCCAGGGCTATATGCCCGGTGGCTGGACCCTGAGTTGCAGGCAACGTACCTGGAACAGAGCAAGCAGTTTTTCAAACAGCCCTAGCGCTGCAGACAAAAGAAACCCCGGAACGCTGGGGAGGACGCCCGGGGCTAATTGAAAGTCCCTTGGGACTTCCCGTGACAGCCTGCCAGCACCGGAGCAATGCGCTGGCTAGCTGCCCTTACTGTGTCTGATAAGCAATTCAGGCAAAGGTTCCCGGCATTTGCTGTCGCTGTTGCAAGGCAGCAATCACACAGGGCTGCAAGCGGCCTTCTGCAATCTGCAGGTCACGGTGCAAACCATCCACCAGGTCAATGAGCAGGCGCTGTTCCTGCAACTGGCGCAGGCTCACCGTGCGCTGCAGGGTGATGCCTTCAAGGCTGTCAAAGACGGTCAATTGACGGTTGCCACTGGCATCGGCAACGCCCAGGTGCGTCTGGTAGGGGGTCAGGGCTTCGTTCAGCAGTCTGCAGATTCTTTCCATCCGGATCACTCGCTGCGTGGTGGGCTATAGAGAAACTGACCAACAAGCGCAGCACAAAGTTCGAAACGCTGCGGCTGTTTCAGTGAGCATGCGGGGCGCAGGTGACAGTTTGAATACGCCCGCCCAGGCGCTGAAGTGCGTGTTGCAGATTGGTCATGGACAGTGGCCACGGCAGCTCGGCGACGACCCACAACCCCCGTCGCTTCGCCTCCAGGGCCAGGTTCTGCTGTTCGGGTGTGGCTTGACCGACGAACAACAAGGCGCGCAAGGCGTGGCTACCCGCCAGTTTTTTCAACAGCGCAAGCCCTGCCCTTTTGGGCATGGCGTGATCGAGGATCAGCAAGTCAGGGCAACGCTCAGCGCTCAGGCACGCGTGCAGATCAGCGGCTTCTTCAGTGATGCGCACATTGAAGATGCCTTGGGCATTGAATGCCTGGTGCAGGAGGATTTGATGGGAAGGGCGTGCCTGGTGAATCAGCACATAAGGCCTGGACATGAGCCACTCCTGGAGGAAGAGCTGGCAAATCTAGGCAACATCCCAAGAGGGTTAAATAGGAAATATCCGAAAGATCAGATGGAAAACCAGACAATCAAGGGCCGCTAAGCGGCCCTTGATATCACCGCAATTAAAGCGGCTTACCGCGGTTACCATGCTGGCTGACAAAGCCCTGAACGGCCTTCAGGTCATTGGCCAGCACCGTGCAGCGCTCTTCGCGGCTGAACAGGTCGGCCAGGTGTGCAGGCAATTCCAGCGCCTTGCCAACACCTGCCTTCTCCACGGCTTCCGGGAACTTGACCGGATGCGCGGTACCCAGCACCACCATCGGCGTGTCCAGGCTGCGACGGCACTCGCGGGCGGCCTTGACGCCGATCGCGGTATGCGGGTCGAGCACTTCGCCGGTGCTGGCGAACACTTCGGCGATGGTCTCGCAGGTCTGCTCGTCACTGACGGCCAGCGAGTCGAACAGTTTGCGCGCTTCGGTCCAGCGGTCTTCGTCAACGCTGAAACCGCCACCCTGCTTGAAGTTGTCCATCAACGCGGCAATGGCTGCACCGTTACGGCCGTGCAGGTCGAACAGCAGGCGCTCGAAGTTGGACGACACCATGATGTCCATCGACGGCGACAGGGTCGCGTGCAGGGTGTCCTTGACGTACTGGTTGCCGCTCATGAAGCGGTGCAGGATGTCGTTACGGTTGGTGGCGACCACCAGTTGGCTGATCGGCAGGCCCATGTTGCGTGCCAAGTAACCGGCGAAGATGTCGCCGAAGTTGCCGGTGGGCACCGAGAACGCCACCGAGCGGGCTGGGCCGCCCAACTGCAGGGCTGCGTGGAAGTAGTAGACGATCTGGGCCATAATCCGCGCCCAGTTGATCGAGTTGACGGCCACCAGGCGGGTGCCCTTGAGGAACGACTGGTCGGCGAAGCTGGCCTTGACCATCTCCTGGCAGTCGTCGAAGTTGCCTTCGATGGCGATGTTGTGGATGTTGTCGCCAAAGATGGTGGTCATCTGCCGACGCTGTACTTCCGACACGCGCTGGTGCGGGTGCAGGATGAAGATGTCGACGTTGTCGCAGCGGCGGCAACCTTCGATGGCAGCGGAGCCGGTGTCACCGCTGGTGGCACCGACGATCACCACGCGCTCGCCGCGCTTGACCAGCACGTGGTCGAGCAGGCGGCCGAGCAACTGCAGGGCAAAGTCCTTGAAGGCCAGTGTCGGGCCGTGGAACAGCTCCATCACCCACTCGTTGCTGTTCAACTGGCGCAGCGGCGCCACGGCAGCGTGGGCGAACGCGCCGTAGGTTTCCTCGAGGATCTTCTTGAAGTCGGCGTCGGCGATACTACCGGCGACGAACGGACGCATCACGCGGAAGGCCAGTTCGTGATACGGCAGGCCAGCCCAGGAAGCGATCTCTTCCTGGGTGAAGCGCGGCAGGTTTTCAGGAACGTACAGGCCGCCGTCGCTGGCCAGGCCAGCCAGCAGGACATCTTCGAAATTCAGGGCCGGTGCCTGGCCACGGGTGCTGATATAGCGCATGGTGCAAACCTTCGATACTGAGGCCGGGGCCGCGTGCGCAGCCCAACGGCATGATTCGTTAATTGAGCTGTTCGACGCGGATGCGCACGACCTTGCCGACCACATCCTGCAGGGCTTCCAGGGCGACAATGGCGTCGTTGATGCCCTGCTCGACCACGCGATGGGTCAGCAGGATCATCGGCACCAGGCCGTCCTGTTCCTCGGCTTCCTTCTGCATGATCGACTCGATGTTGATGCCACGTTCCGAGAGAATGCTGGCCACCTGGGCCAGCACGCCGGGGTGATCCTTGGCCTGGATGCGCAGGTAGTAGGCGCTTTCACAGGCTTCGATCGGCAGAATCGGGTGCGCCGACAGCGAGTCTGGCTGGAAGGCCAGGTGCGGCACGCGGTTTTCCGGGTCGGAGGTCATTGCGCGTACCACGTCGACCAGGTCGGCGACGACCGACGAAGCGGTCGGCTCCATACCGGCACCTGCGCCGTAGTACAGGGTCGAACCGGCGGCGTCGCCGTTGACCATGACCGCGTTCATCACGCCGTTGACGTTGGCGATCAGACGATCGCTCGGGATCAATGTCGGGTGCACGCGCAGCTCGATGCCTTCAGCCGTGCGACGTGCCACGCCCAGGTGCTTGATGCGGTAGCCCAGGGCCTCGGCGTAGTTCACGTCAGCGGTGGTCAGCTGGGTGATGCCTTCGGTGTAGGCCTTGTCGAACTGCAGCGGGATACCAAAGGCGATGGACGCCAGGATGGTCAGCTTGTGGGCCGCATCGATGCCCTCGACGTCGAAAGTTGGGTCGGCTTCGGCATAACCCAGAGCCTGGGCTTCGGCCAGCACGTCCGGGAAGGCACGGCCTTTTTCGCGCATTTCGGTGAGGATGAAGTTACCGGTGCCGTTGATGATGCCGGCCAGCCAGTTGATACGGTTGGCCGACAGGCCTTCACGGATCGCCTTGATCACCGGGATGCCACCGGCAACCGCCGCTTCGAAGGCGACGATAACGCCCTTCTCGCGGGCCTTGGCAAAGATTTCGTTGCCATGCACGGCGATCAGCGCCTTGTTCGCGGTGACCACGTGCTTGCCATTTTCGATGGCTTTTAGCACCAGGTCGCGAGCGATGGTGTAACCACCGATCAGCTCGATGACGATGTCGATTTCCGGGTTGGTCGCAACGTCGAACACATCAGCGGTAATGGGGGTACCGGTAATCTGGCAGTTCGGGTTCTGCGAGCGCATGGCAATCTGTGCCACTTCAATACCGCGCCCGGCACGGCGGGCAATCTCCTCGGCGTTGCGCTGAAGTACATTGAAGGTTCCGCCACCGACGGTCCCCAACCCACAGATGCCTACTTTGACCGGTTTCACTGTGAACTCCCCATTGAACGGCCGGCACCTGCGCCGACCGTGAAACATGCCGTCACCCCATGACGACGGCGTACTGTATTGATTACTTGGCTGCTTGCTGCTGGCCGGCCAGGGCCAACTTGGCCACTTGCGGTGCCGGCTGATAGCCCGGGATCACCTGGCCACTTTCAAGGACGATCGCCGGCGTGCCGTTGACGCCGATCGACTGGCCCAGCTGGAACTGCTTGCTGACCGGGTTGGCGCACTTGGCGGCCTTGATTTCCTTACCCTCGACCATCTTGTCCAGCGCCGCGCGGCGGTCGCTGGAGCACCAGACTGCCTGCAACTGCTGATCACCTGGCGAACCGAGGCCCTGGCGCGGGAAGGCGACATAGCGCACTTCGATACCGCGGCGGTTGAGCTCAGGCACTTCGGCGTGCAGCTTGTGGCAGTACGGGCAGGTGGTGTCGGTGAACACGGTGATGTGCGACTTGGTCTCGCCCTTGGCAGGATAAACCACCATCTCGGCGGCTGGAATGCCGTTGATGAGCTTGGCAACGCCTTGACGCTCGGTCTTCTCGGTCAGGTTGACCGGCTTGCCGTCCTGGATCTGGTACAGGTAGCCCTGCATGACGAACTGGCCGTCAGCACTGGCGTACAGCACGCGGCCGCCCTGCAGCTTGACTTCATACAGGCCATTGAGCGGGCTGCTGGCGACGCTTTCTACCGGCACTTCCAGTTCGAGGTTCTGCAACGACTTGCGAATGGCCTGCTCGGCACCGGCATTGCTGTCGGTTGCCGCGGCAACGGCAAAGGTACTGGCCAGCGCCAACGCGGCGGCGGCGAAAATCTGGGTCACGCGCATGGGAACTCCTGAAGGCGGACAGGGGCCGGAGGGCGTCGCCTGCGGAAAAAACGCGGCGACCGTGCGGCCCTTGGTGCAAACCGCCCAAGCCTACCACAACACGCTAGCCGTGAAGGGGTCTGCGAGTACCGGTCGGCGGAACATGAAAATCATTCATCCACGCGGGTGATGCTGGGCGTGCAGTTGCTGCAGACGGGCTTTGGCGACGTGGGTGTAGATCTGCGTGGTCGACAGGTCGCTGTGGCCCAACAGCATTTGTACCACGCGCAGGTCGGCGCCGTGGTTGAGCAGGTGGGTCGCGAAGGCATGGCGCAGGGTATGCGGCGACAGTGATTTGTCGATCCCGGCGACCTGTGCCTGGTGCTTGATACGGTGCCAGAAGGTCTGGCGGGTCATCTGCTCGCCGCGCAGGCTGGGGAACAGCACATCGCTCGGGCGCCCGTTCAGCAGCTCGGGGCGGCCATTGCGCAAGTAGCGTTCCAGCCATACCACCGCCTCTTCCCCCATCGGCACCAGGCGCTCCTTGCTGCCCTTGCCCATGACCCGCAACACGCCCTGGCGCAGGTTGACCTGATCGAGCGTCAGGCTGACCAGTTCGGTCACGCGCAGGCCACAGGCATAAAGGACTTCGAGCATGGCGCGGTCGCGCTGGCCGATGGCTTCGCCGAGGTCCGGTGCCTGCAGCAATGCCTCGACGTCGGCCTCTGACAAAGATTTAGGCAACGGCCGGCCCAGCTGTGGCATTTCGACCTGCAACGTGGGGTCGACAGCGATCAGCTTTTCCCGCAGCAGGTAGCGAAAGAAGCCACGCAGCCCAGAGAGAAAGCGTGCTGTAGAACGTGGCTTGTAGGCTTGGTCGAGGCGCCAGGCCAGGTGATCGAGGATCAGCTCACGCCCCGCGTCAGGCAAGGCCACGCCCCGCTCCTGCAGCCAGCCATTGAACAGCGCCAGGTCGCTACGGTACGAAACGCGGGTGTTGTCGGACAGGCCTTTTTCCAGCCACAGGGCATCGAGAAACTGGTCAATCAGGGGGTGGTCGAGGGCGGGCATGAAAACTCGGTGGCAAACGACGAAATGACGCTTAGTCTTTCATAACAACGCCGGCATAGGGAGCCCGCATGAACGAACAGCAGATCCTCCTCAGCGTCGCGGGCATCGGCGGCGCCGCCCTGGCCTGCCAGTGGCTGGCGTGGCGCCTGAAATTGCCGGCAATCCTTTTCCTGTTGCTGGCCGGCATCACCGCCGGCCCGCTGCTCGGCTGGCTCGACCCCCAGGCACTGTTCGGCCCACTGCTAATGCCATTGGTGTCGCTGGCCGTGGCGCTGATTCTGTTCGAGGGCAGCCTGACGTTGCACCTGTCGCAGTGGCGCGAGATCGGCAGCGTGGTCCACCGCCTGGTTACAATCGGTGCGCTGTCGACCTGGCTGGTGATCGCCCTGGCAACCCACTGGCTACTGGGGTTCGACTGGCCGCTAGCGATCCTGTTCGGCGCCTTGACCCTGGTCACTGGCCCGACGGTGATCGTGCCCATGCTGCGCGTGGTGCGGCCGAAGGCGGCGATCGCCAACATCCTGCGCTGGGAAGGCATCGTCATCGACCCGATTGGCGCCCTGCTCGCCGTGGTGGTGTACAGCTTCATCATTGCCAGTGCCGATGGCAATGGCCTAAGCCAGAGCCTGGCCACCTTTGCCGGGGTGATCTTTTGTGGCAGCGCACTGGGCGCGGCCGGTGGCTGGTTGTTGGGGCAGGTCATGCGTGAACAGTGGCTGCCGGAGTACCTGCACAACCTGGCTGCACTGGCGGCAGTGCTGGGCATTTTCATTGCCGCCAACCAGATCGTTCACGAATCCGGGCTGCTGGCCGTGACGGTGATGGGCATGTGGCTGGCCAACATGCGCGGGGTGGATGTGCGGCAGATCCTGCACTTCAAGGAGAACCTCAGCGTGCTGCTGATCTCCGGCTTGTTCATCCTGCTGGCCGCACGCCTCGACCTGCATGCCCTGCTCGGCCTAGGCCCGGCGGTGCTGGCGCTGTTGCTGGTGATCCAGCTGCTGGCGCGGCCGCTGAACGTCTTTCTGTCCACCTTGGGCTCGGGGCTGAACTGGCGCGAACGGGCCTTGCTGGCCTGGATCGCACCGCGCGGCATCGTTGCCGCGGCAGTCTCGGCAGTCTTCGCCATCCGCCTGCATGAAGCCGGCCATCAAGGTGCACTGTTGCTGGTGCCGCTGACCTTTGCCGTGATCATCGGCACCGTGGTGCTGCAAAGCGCCACGGCCAGGCCCCTGGCGCGCCTGCTCAAGGTGGCCGAGCCTGCCCCCAGCGGCTTTCTCATCGTCGGCGCCAACGGGCCCGCGCGCATCCTCGGCAAAGCCCTTCAGCAACTGGGCTGCCGGGTATTGCTGACTGACTCAAGCTGGGAAAACATCCGCGCCGCGCGCATGGACGGGCTGCCGACCTACTTTGGCAACCCGGCCTCGCAACACGCCGATGCACACCTGGACCTGGTCGGCCTCGGCCATCTGCTGGGGCTGTCCCCTGCAGGTGAGATCAACGCCTTGGCCTGCGCACGTTTTCGCCACGATTTCGGCCATGGCCGCCTGTTCGTGCTGGCCAGCGGCCTGGAAAAACAGCGCAGCGACAAGCACCGCGCCAGTGAGGAACACCGCGGCCATTTGCTCGGCTCAAGCCCGATGACCTACCAGCAACTGGCCAATCGCTTGCACCACGGCGCCGAGCTGTACAGCACCACCCTGACCGAGGGTTTCGACTGGGACAACTACCAGGCACTGCATGGCGAGCGTGCGCACCTGCTGTTCGCCCGTGACAGCCACGGCTGGGTGCATGTGTCGAGCCCTGACAACCCGCTCACCCCGCAACCTGGCTGGACCTTGGTGGCGCTGGTCGAACCGGCACCGGTCGCGGGCACGGCCACCACACCGGGGTGAACCTCAGGTTGCTGGCAGCACCGGCACCGGGCGCTTGTCTTCGTCGATGGCGACAAAGCTGAACACACCATGGATTGCCCGTTCACGGCCATCCAGGTACATGTTCTCGACGAACACATCCACCTGTACCTGCAGGCTGGTGTTGCCCACCTTGATCACCGTGCCGACCAGCTCGACGATCGAGCCCGCCGGGATCGGGTGCTTGAAGTCGATACGGTCGGTCGACACCGTTACCAGCGGCAAACGGCAAAAGCGCGTGGCCGCGATGAACGACACTTCATCCATCCAGGCCAGCGCAGTGCCGCCGAACAGGGTGTTGTGGTGGTTGGTGGTGTTGGGGAACACCGCCTTGGTCACGCGGGTCACCGACAGTTCGGTGCGGCGCTGGATTTCCTGGTCTCGGGTTGTCATGTCGGGTCACATCGCTTGGGGTTCAAAACGCAAAAAAGCAGCCCGAAGGCTGCTTTTTTTCTCGCAAGGCGGCCTGGGCCACCGGTCAAACTGCACTCAGGACAGTTTTTCCTTGATGCGAGCGGCTTTGCCGGACAGGTCGCGCAGGTAGTACAGCTTGGCTTTACGCACGTCACCACGACGTTTCACGGCCAGGCTGTCGATCTGCGGGCTGTAGGTCTGGAAGGTACGCTCTACGCCAACGCCGCTGGAGATTTTGCGCACGGTGAAGGCGCTGTTCAGACCGCGGTTACGCTTGGCGATAACGACGCCTTCGAACGCCTGCAGACGGGAACGCTCACCTTCCTTCACTTTAACCTGGACGATAATGGTGTCGCCCGGTGCGAAGGTTGGGATTTCCTTGCTCATCTGCTCGGCTTCGAGCTGCTGGATGATCTTGTTGGTCATGCTGTGCTCCTAAGATGGATACGTGATCCACCATCGATACGTTTAACTATCGTCCCGCTCGCGGAGGTATTCCTCGAGCAGCTTCTTCTCTTCTCCAGAAAGCGAGCGACTTTCCAGAAGATCGGCGCGTCGTTCGAAGGTCCTACCAAGGGACTGCTTCATCCTCCAACGCCGGATATGTGCATGGTTGCCACTTAGCAACACGTCGGGAACACGCTGATCCGCATACACCTCAGGTCGGGTGTAGTGCGGGCAATCGAGCAGACCGTCGGTGAAAGAGTCTTCCTCCGCCGAGTCCACATGCCCTAAAGCTCCGGGCAGCAGCCGCGTAACCGCATCGATCAGTACCATGGCCGGCAGCTCGCCACCGGAAAGCACATAGTCGCCAATCGACCACTCCTCATCGACATGAGCCTCAACAAAGCGCTCGTCGATGCCTTCATAACGACCGGCGATCAGGATCAACGATTCCTGTTCGGCCAGGCCTTTGACCGCTTGCTGAGTCAGCTTGCGGCCTTGCGGCGAAAGGTAGATCACCTTTGCCGATGCTCCGGTCGCTTGCCTGGCGCTAACCAGGGCGTCTTCCAGAGGCTTGATTTTCATCACCATGCCCGGACCACCGCCAAACGGCCGATCATCCACGGTATGGTGGCGATCTGTGGTGTAGTCCCGCGGGTTCCAGCACGTTACCTGAAGCAACCCCTGTTTTACCGCGCGGCTGGTAATGCCGTACTCCGTGATGGCCGAGAACATCTCGGGGAACAACGTGATGACGTCTACGCGAAGGTTACCCATCGTTTAGAAGTCCGCGTCCCATTCAACCCGCATCACGCCTGCTTCCAGGTCGATTGCCAGCACGCATTGCTCCGTATAGGGCAACAAACGCTCGCGATCATCCAGGCTGCCTGCGCACGGCTTGACCACCATTACATCGTTCGCACCGGTCTCCAACAGGTGATCGACCTTGCCGAACAGGTGTTCGTCCTGGTTGATGACCTTCAAGCCCTGCAACTGGTACCAGTAGTACTCGTCGACGGGCAGGTTGGGCAAAAGGCTCCGCGGTATGCAGATCTCGTAACCACTCAGAAGACGGGCTTCATCGCGATCATCGAGGCCTTTCAGTTTCACGACCAGGCCCTTTTGGGAGCCACGACCGCTGACCAGCTCTACCTGTTTTACCTTGCCTTCGTGCTTGAGCGTCCAGCGTGGATAATCCAACAGGTTTTCAATCGGATCGGTAAAGGAATACACCTTCACCTCGCCGCGAACGCCGTGAACCGAAAAAATCTTGCCAACGACGATGAGGTCGTCAGCCTTTTCTGGCGTCGCGTTCATATATCTTAGGCAGCGGCCTTGGCAGCTTCCTTCAGCAGCTGAGCAACACGCTCAGACGGCTGTGCGCCCTGGCTCAGCCAGTAGGTGACGCGTTCCTGGTTGACCGACAGCTTGACTTCGGCGCCCGATGCGATCGGGTTGAAGAAGCCAACGCGCTCAACGAAACGGCCGTCACGGGCGTTACGCGAGTTGGTCACGGTCAGGTGGTAGAAAGGGCGCTTTTTCGAGCCGCCACGGGCCAGACGAATGGTTACCATGTGAACATCGTTCCTATAGTCGGTGCTGCAGTTGGTACTGCAGTCGGTGCTGCAAATCTGAAAGCCAAATAGGCACATGCGTGCCCAAAAGGCCGCATATTCTCGGGGAATACACGGACATTTGCAAATGACTTTTTCGGCAAGGCCTCGCCATGCCGTCCAGATCTGCCGGTTAAGCCACGCTTTTCGCGGCCATTGCCCCGCCAAGGCGGGGGTTCTGAGCGCTCGTCCGGTAAAAGACAAGCGCCCGGAATAGGGGTTACAGCTTCGGCATGCCGCCGCCTGGCATCATGCCGCCAAGGCCGCGCATCATCTTGGCCATGCCGCCCTTGGCTGAGAATTTCTTCATCATCTTCTGCATCTGCTTGTGCTGCTTGATCAGCCGGCCGACGTCCTGCACCTGGGTGCCGGAGCCGATGGCGATGCGGCGTTTGCGCGAACCGCTGAGCAGGTCAGGATCCCGGCGCTCGGCCGGGGTCATGGAGTTGATGATCGCCTCCATCTGCTTGAACTGCTTCTCGGCCGCGCCCTGGGCATTGCCCATCTGCGACAGGTTAACCCCGCCGATGCTCGGCAGCTTGTCCATCAGGCCGCCCAGGCCGCCCATGTTCTTCATCTGTTGCAGCTGGTCGCGGAAGTCTTCGAGGTCGAAGCCCTTGCCCTTCTTCAGCTTCTTGGCCAGCTTGTCGGCCTTGGCCTTGTCGATGGTCTGCTCGGCCTGCTCGATCAGGCTGAGCACGTCGCCCATGCCGAGGATGCGCGAGGCGACGCGGTCCGGGTGGAACGGCTCGAGGGCCTCGGTCTTCTCACCCATACCGATGAACTTGATCGGCTTGCCGGTGATGGCACGTACCGACAACGCGGCACCGCCACGGGCATCACCGTCGACCTTGGTCAGCACCACGCCGGTCAGCGGCAGGGCTTCACCAAAGGCCTTGGCGGTGTTGGCGGCGTCCTGGCCGGTCATGGCGTCGACCACGAACAGGGTCTCGACCGGCTTGACCGCGGCATGCAGCGCCTTGATCTCGTCCATCATGTCGGCGTCGATGTGCAGACGGCCGGCGGTGTCGACGATGACCACGTCGATGAATTTGAGCTTGGCTTCGCGAATCGCCGCTTCAGCGATGGCGACCGGCTTCTGGCTGATGTCGGACGGGAAGAAGGTCACGCCGATGTCGTTGGCCAGGGTTTCCAGCTGCTTGATCGCGGCCGGGCGGTAGACGTCGGCCGAGACCACCATCACGCTCTTCTTCTTGCGCTCCTTGAGGAAGCGCGCGAGTTTGCCGGCGGTGGTGGTCTTACCTGCACCCTGCAAGCCGGCCATCAGCACCACGGCAGGTGGCGCGGCGTTCAGCGCGAGGTCTTCGTTGGCCGCGCCCATCAGGCTTTCGAGCTCGGCCTGGACGATCTTCACGAAGGCCTGGCCTGGGGTCAGGCTGCGCGACACCTCGGTACCGACCGCACGTTCCTTGACGCTGTTGACGAAATCCTTGACCACCGGCAAGGCAACGTCGGCCTCGAGCAACGCCATGCGCACTTCGCGCAGCGTGTCCTTGATATTGTCTTCAGTCAGCTTGGCCTTGCCGGTGACATGGCGCAGCGTCTGTGACAGGCGGTCGGTCAGGTTTTCGAACATGGTGATCCTTTCAGGCCCAGTAAAAGCCGAGGTTTGTCAGGCGCCCAGGGGGGAAATGCACACACCCGGGGCACAGCAAGGCGGCGATTATAGCGAAGTGCGGCGGCGGCGCACACCTTGCCTTCCCAGCGGCAAGCTACGAACGTCAAGCGGCAAGAAAATGCAGCCACCTCGCGGATCCGCCTTTGCTTGTACCTTGCGGCTTCCAGCTTGCAGCTCTCTATGCCAAACTCCGTCTCTTTAAGGCTCGCCAACCAGGACTTATGTTCTCCTCACCCAGCCTCATCCCCAACCTGATCGCCGCCGGCCTTTATATAGCTGCGACCCTCTACCAGGGCACGCACCTGGCCCAGGGCCGCAAAGCTGACAAACGGCTGCTGGGCCTGCTCGGCGCCCTGGCTGTCATCGCCCAGGGCGGCGCCCTGTTCTTCCAGCTGATCACCCCGCTGGGCCTGAGCCTGGATTTTTTCAGCGCCGCCAGCCTGATCGCCGTTGCGGTCATTACCCTGACCTTGCTGGCGTGCCTGCGCATCCCGGTAGAAAACCTGCTGGTGCTGCTGTTCCCGCTGGGCGCGGTCACTGCGCTGCTGGCCCAGTTCGCGCCCCCCGGTACCGTGCCGCTGATCAACGAAGAACCCGGCATCCTTGCGCACATCCTGCTGTCGATCCTCGCCTACGGCCTGTTCACCATCGCGGTGTTCCAGTCGTTGCTGCTGTTGCTGCAGGACCACCAGCTGAAAAACAAGCACCCGTCAGGCCTGATCCGCAACTTCCCGCCGCTGCAAACCATGGAAAGCCTGCTGTTCGGCTTTCTCTGGGCCGGCTGGTGCCTGCTGTCGCTGTCGCTGATTTCGGGCTGGCTGTTCCTCGACAACCTGTTCGCCCAGCACCTGGTGCACAAGACCTTGCTGGCCTGCGTCGCCTGGGTGGTGTTCAGCGTGCTGCTGTGGGGCCGCACCCGCCTGGGCTGGCGTGGCCACAAGGCGATCCGCTGGACGCTGGCCGGTTTCTGCCTGCTGATGCTGGCCTATTTCGGCAGCAAGCTGGTTCGCGAATTCATCCTGCATATCTGACGGCCACCCATGGACACCCTGCCGTACGCACCGCTCCTCGGCACTCTGGCACTGGCGCTACTCTGGTCGGCGCTTTTCAGCGCCGTGGATGCCGCCCGCCTGCAGCTCAATGGTTCGCTGCGCAATGGCGACGACGGTCAAGCCCCCCTGCCCGCTCAGGCGCTGGTGCTGTGCGCCAGCCTCGGCAAGTTGCTGGTGCTGGGCCTGGCGTGCCTGATTGGCCAGCGCTACAGCGGCGAACACGGCTTCTGGCTGGCCGGCCTGGGCGCAACGCTGGCCTTGCTGGTGTTCGCCGAATTCCTGCCGCGGCGCCTGGCGCGGCGTAATCCGCAGGCGTTTGCGAGCTTGGGTGCAAGCCTGCTGAAAGTGCCCCTGGCGCTTCTGCAACCCTTGGCCTGCCTGCTCGATGGCTGCGCCAAGCTGCTGCTGCGCCCGTTCCGTGTGCAGCCTACGGCGGTCGCCTTGCACCCGGAGCAAGACGACGACTTCGACGAAGACGAGGAGCACGAGCCTGCACGCCATGGCCTGCTCGACGGTTTGCAATCGCTGGACAAAGTCACCGTCAACGACATCCTGGTGCCACGCAACGAAGTCGATGGCATCAACCTGGACGACCCGATCGAACGCATCATCGAGCAGCTGATCGTCAGCCGTCACACCCGCTTGCCGGTCTATCACAACGACATCAACCAGGTTGAGGCGATCCTCAACACCAAGCTGATCAGCCACCTGCTGCCCAAGGCGGAGCTGACCCTGGAGAAACTCCACGGCGCCTGTTACGAGCCCTATTTCGTACCCGAAAGCACGCCTCTGCAGCTGCAGTTGCTGAACTTCCACAAACAGCAACGCCGCCTGGGTGTGGTGGTGGACGAATATGGCGAGGTGCTGGGCATCGTCACCTTGGAAGACATCCTCGAAGAGATCGTCGGCGAGTTCGAAGACGAACAGGGGTTGGACAACCCGCACGTACACCCCCAGCCCGATGGCACCTTCGTCATCGAAGGCACCGCCTCGCTGCGCGAGATCAACCGCACCCTGGGCTGGCACCTGCCCTGCGATGGCGGGCCAAAGACCCTCAACGGCCTGGTCACCGAGGCACTGGAAAGCATCCCGGAAAGCGCCGTTTGCCTGAAGATCGGCCGATATCGCTTGGAAATCCTCGAAACAGAGGACAATTGCGCCAGCAAGGTACTGGTATGGACCGTGACCCGATAGCTATACTCGGGTCACGCTTACCCAGCCCCGCCGTCCCGCCTGCTACCCGCACCCGGCGCCACACGGCCAGTCCGCTCCACTGACACGCCCCGCGGTCCTGCTTCAACACCCCGAACAGTGCCTGCTCCCGCCCCTATCCCCCTTGGGCTATCGTCAGTCGGGCGAGCAAAAGAACAATACGCTCCGGCGTCCGCGTAGGCGTGCCTGCCCTTCGAAGGTACACGCCCTGGCGGATCAAGCCCTTGGAGCACGACCAGACTGTTAGGGACCTACTTAATGACCACGAGCAGCACCTATGCCGAAGCGCCTGCCGCGCCGGTCAACTCCCCCGCACGGGTGGCCACTGCCAGCTTCATCGGCACGGCCATCGAGTTCTACGACTTCTATGTATACGCCACGGCCGCCGCGCTAGTGATCGGCCCGGTGTTCTTCCCGTCCGGGTCGGGCACCGCGCAGATGCTCGCGGCCTTCCTCACCTTCGGCATCGCCTTCCTCGCTCGCCCGCTGGGCTCGGCGCTGTTCGGCCATTTTGGCGACCGCATCGGCCGTAAATCGACCCTGGTGGCGTCGCTGCTGCTGATGGGTGTTTCCACCACCGCCATCGGCGTGCTGCCAGGCTACGACAGCATTGGCGTCTGGGCGCCGATCATTCTTTGCCTGCTGCGCTTCGGCCAAGGCCTGGGCCTGGGTGGCGAATGGGGCGGCGCGGCGCTGCTGGCCACCGAGAATGCGCCACCGGGCAAGCGCGCCTGGTTCGGCATGTTCCCGCAATTGGGGCCTTCGATCGGCTTCCTGGCTGCCAATGGCCTGTTCCTGACCCTGGCCCTGGTGCTCAGTGACGAGCAGTTCCGTGAATGGGGCTGGCGCATTCCGTTNNCAGCGCCGCACTGGTACTGGTCGGCCTTTATGTGCGCCTCAAGCTCGAAGAGAGCCCGGTGTTTGCCAAGGCCATTGCCCGCCATGAGCGCGTGAAGATGCCGGTGGTCGACCTGTTCTCCAAATACTGGGTACCGACCCTGCTGGGCGCCGCGGCGATGGTGGTGTGCTATGCGCTGTTCTATATCTCGACGGTGTTCTCGCTCAGCTACGGCGTGACTACCCTGGGCTACAGCCGTGAGACGTTCCTCGGCCTGCTGTGCTTCGCGGTGGTGTTCATGGCGCTGGCCACGCCCCTGTCGGCTTGGCTCAGCGACCGCTACGGGCGCAAACCGGTGCTGATCGTCGGCGGCCTGCTGGCCGTGGCATCGGGCTTTACCATGGAGCCGCTGCTGACTTCGGGCTCGACCACGGGCGTGGCGCTGTTCCTGGCCATCGAGCTGTTCCTGATGGGCGTGACCTTTGCGCCGATGGGGGCGTTG
>NZ_BNTL01000028.1:132916-133138 GCF_022179005.1 Pseudomonas sp. PAGU 2196
TTTGCGCCGATGGGGGCGTTGCTGCCCGAGCTGTTCCCTACCCATGTGCGCTACACCGGCGCGTCGGCGGCGTACAACCTGGGTGGCATCGTGGGGGCTTCGGCGGCGCCGTTCTTTGCTCAGAAACTGGTGAGCATGGGCGGGTTGAGCTGGGTTGGCGGGTATGTGTCGGTGGCGGCGGTGATCAGCTTGATTGCAGTGCTGTGCCTGAAAGAGGCCCGT
>NZ_BNTL01000029.1:0-40575 GCF_022179005.1 Pseudomonas sp. PAGU 2196
CGCATTCTACGCTTTCCTCATTTGCTGTCAAGCGTTTATTTTGAAGTTTTTTAACTTCGCTTTCTTTCGAAAGCTTTCAACTTCAACAACTTGCCGCTTGCCCCGAAGCGTTCATCGCTGCGAGGAGGCGAATAATACGCGCTTTGAAATCAGAGTCAACACCCTGATCTAAAAAACTTTCCAGTAGTGTTTGCCCGCCCTTCGCAACTAATGAACACGCAACCGATCTGTAGATAAACACCCCACGGAGCGTGGCAACCATGAGCGAGACGCAAAGCGAGAAAACGCCAGGCCTGTCGGCGGACGAAGAGCAGGAGGTCAGCCATAACCAGCCGCCAAGGGCAGCGGTGCTGCACGAGATCATTCGCTACCAGGGCGACCAAGAGCTTGAGCGCACGATCGCAGCCCTGTGGTGGTCAGCACTGGCTGCCGGGTTGTCGATGGGGCTCTCGCTCATGGCCATGGGGTTGTTCTATGCCCGCCTCCCCGAGGGCGACAGCGCCCAGGTGATTGCAAGCATTGGCTACAGTGCAGGTTTCCTGGCGGTGATCCTGGCCCGCCAGCAACTGTTTACAGAGAACACACTCACCGCCGTGCTGCCGGTGATGACCTCGCCTACCCTGGCCAACCTGGGTCGCCTGCTGCGCCTATGGAGCGTGGTATTGCTCGGCAACCTGGCCGGCACCCTGCTGGTGGCCTGGGTCATGCTGGAACTGCCGATATTCGACGGCAAGACCGACGTGGCCTTCCTAGAGGTCGGGCGCAAGGTAATGAAGAACGATATCGGCCAGATGTTCGCCAAAGGCATTGTGTCGGGCTGGATGATCGCCACCATGGTCTGGATGATCCCGTCGATGGAGCACGCCAAGATCTGGATCATCCTGATGATCACTTACTTCATGGCGCTGGGTGACTTCACCCATATTGTCGTCGGTTCGGTGGAAGTGTCCTACCTGGTCTGGGCCGGTGAAGAAACCTGGCGCAGCTTCTTGCTGGCATTCGCCCTGCCGACCCTCGCCGGTAACATCATCGGTGGCAGCTTCATCTTCGCGCTGATAAGCCATGCGCAGGTGCGCAGTGACAGCGGCAAACCGCCTTCGCGTTTACTGGAGGACCAGAAGCCGCCTCGCCAGCGAGACGCTGAAAAATGACCCTCAGCGCACCGCCACGGCGCGCTCTGTCGACCGCTCTCGCTGATGCGCAGGCTTGGGCTGCCACCAGTTTTGCCCGGCATGCGGCGAGTCCAGGCTGACCCGCTCGCCCATCTGCGGGGTGCATAGCCGCACCTGCGCTTGCTCAGTGAGGGCCAGGATGCGCTCGAATGGCTCTTGCCAAGCATGGGTGGACAAGTCGAAGGTGCCGTTATGAATCGGCAGCATCCAGCGCCCCTGCAGGTCGAGGTGTGCCTGCAGGCTCTGCTCCGGCTGCATGTGCACGCTCGGCCAGGCGACGTTATAGGCCCCGGTCTCGATCAGGGTCAGGTCGAAAGGCCCGAAACGCTCACCGATCTGCTTGAAGCCCTCGAAGTAGCCTGTATCGCCGCTGAAAAACAACCGCAGCTGCTCATCGATCATCACCCAGGACGCCCACAAGGTCCGGTTACTGTCGAACAGGCCACGCCCTGAAAAGTGCTGTGCTGGGGTGGCGACAAAGCGCACCCCTTCAACTTCAGTGTCCTGCCACCAATCCAGTTGGCGCACTTTGTCTGCTGCAACCCCCCATTCGATCAGCAGGTCACCCACCCCAAGCGGTGCCAGAAACACCCCCGTACGCGGGGCAAGCCGTCGAATCGCCTGCTCATCCAGATGATCGAAGTGATCATGGGACAGGATCACCGCGGCCAATGGCGGCAGTTCGTCCAGGCCAAGCGGGGGCGCATGGAAACGTTGCGGCCCTGCCCACTGCACCGGTGAGGCGCGCTCGGCGAATACCGGGTCGGTAATAAAGAAGCGCCCGCGCAACTTCAGCAATATCGTCGAATGGCCAAGGCGCCACAGACTGTGATCAGGTGCATCAAGCACCTGCTGCCGGGTCATGGGCTGCACATGGAGGGGGGTGGAGGGCCGAGTGTCGGGCGGCTTGCGCAAAAACAGGTACTTGAGGCCGATGTGCAGCTTCTTCATCACGCCGTCTTGAGGTAGACGGGCCTGATTATGGAAACGACCGTCCCGTTGAGGCGCCGATTCGCCGGCAGCGTTAGCCATGGGAACCATGAGCATGAGCACTCCAAGCAACAGGAAAGCCTTCATATTACCCCACAGTGATCAGATCAACCGTGAATTGGCTTGTAAGGTCATTTTTCATAGATGAAACACTGTTCAACAATATTCACACGCGTTATGCGATAAACGGCGCCTTAGCAGAAGAACGATGACCATGATGGACAACCGCAGCGGCAAGGGCCTTTCTTTCGTCAAGCGCATCTACCTGCCGCGCATCATCGGCATGGGCATCGGCCTGTTCAGTGTAATGGCCGCCATGGCGCCGCTATCGCCGCCTACCTGGGTCTGGCTGCTGGTGCTGTTCAACGGGATTGTCTGGCCGCATTTAGCCTACCTGTGGGCGATGCGCTCGGCAGCGCCTTATCAGGCAGAACAGCGCAACCTGCTGCTGGACTCGCTGATGGGCGGCTTCTGGACCGCCGCCATGCACTTCAACCCACTGCCCAGCGTGACCGTGCTGTCGATGATGACCATGAACAACGTGGCCGCGGGCGGCAAACGCCTGGTCGTTCGTGGCGTGCTGGCCCAGCTTGCCGGCATGCTCCTGGCCACGCTCGTGCTCGGCCCTGGCTTGCAACTCACTGCCACGCCCTTGCAGGTTTACGCGTGCTTGCCAATGCTGACGCTCTACCCGCTGGCCCTGGGCTGGGTCTGCTACCGCCTGGCAATCAAACTGGCAGAGCACAAGCGCCGCCTCAGTGCGCTGAGCCTTACCGACAGCCTGACCGGGTTGCTCAACCACGGTGCCTGGAAAGACCTGCTGCTGCTCAAGTTCCAGACCTGCCAGCAACAGCAGCAACAGGCGGTCATCGCCCTGATCGACATCGACCACTTCAAGACCATCAACGACACGTTTGGTCACGTAGTCGGCGATTGCGTCCTGCGCCAGATGAGCGAAGAGCTCAAACGCAACCTGCGTGAGGTCGACCAGGCCGGGCGCTACGGTGGCGACGAATTTTGCGTGATCCTGCCGGACACCAACGAGGCTCAGGCCTGCCTGGCCATGGAGCGCTTGCGCGAGCGGGTGGCGAGCTACCGCAACCCGCAATTACCACACTTGCGGATCAGCCTCAGCATCGGCCTGTCTGCCTTCGACGCCGACCTTGAATCCCCCGAACACTGGCTCGAACAGGCCGACAAGGCGCTCTACACCGCCAAGCACGCTGGCCGCGACCAGGTCAATTTCGCGCAACGCGAGGCCACCGGCCTCAGGCTGGCCTATCCTGACTGAACCTCCTTCCTGATTGCCTTGCGGGAGGCTGCTGTTCTTGAAGGAGTCACCCGCACATGGCCAGGACCGCCAACCTTCCACCCACCCTACCCACACCCCGATTTCAAGTTCGCCGCTTGATTGCAGGCTTTTGCGCGGTTTTCGGCCTGGCCTGCCTAGTCACCTTGGGCGCATTGCTCAACATCGCCGCCACCCTCGATCACCAAGAGCAACAGCGCAGCGCCTTCCATGCCTCGCAAGCCCTCGAGCAACGGCTGCTCGCCTCACGCCAGTTCCTGTCCAGCTATGCCGTGTGGGATGCCGCCTTTGAACACCTGGCCGGCAAGGCGGACTGGCAGTGGGCCTATGAAGAGAAGAACGTCGGTGAATCGCTATACAGCGCCAGTGGCTACGAAGGTGTGTTCGTGGTGGACGACCAGCGCACCACCTACGCCCTGTTCAAAGGCAAGCCCAGTGAAGCGAGCGCCAGCACTTATATAGAAGCGCCGCTGCAACCCATCATCAATGAAGCGCGGGGGGCTGCCAGCGCCCGCCAACAAATCACCCGGTTCGTGCTGTTCAACGGATGGCCCGCCGTGCTCAGCGCCGCGGCCGTACGGCCAGACAAGGACGTGTCGGACAGCGAAGTGCGCCAGGCACCCGTCATGCTGTTCGTCGACCAGCTGACCGACGACAAACTCACTCGGTTGGGTACCGGCGCCGGCCTGGCGGGCATGCACCTCGAGAAAGACGCTACCGGCGAGCATGGCCAGCAGCGTATCGCGCTGGGCGATACCGGCTTCCACCTGGCCTGGACCAGCCCGCTGCCGGGCCAGCAATTGCTGTGGGCGATGCTGCCGCCGCTGCTGTGCGCGCTGCTGATACTCGGCCTGGTGATGCTTTACCTGTTCCGCCACGCCTTGCGCAGCTCCCGCGCCATCGACCTTAGCCTGGCGCGCCTGCAGCAGAGCAACCAGGCCCTGGAGGCCAGCGAGCAGCGTTTTCGCGCCGTCGCCGAAGCCGCATCCGACTGGATCTGGGAAACCGACCGACAACAACGCCTGACCTATCTTTCACAGCGTTTCGTCAGCGTCACCGGCTACCCGGTGGACGACTGGCTGGGCCAGCCGGTGAACCAGCTGCTGGCCTGCGACACCACGCCACTCTCACCCTGGCTGGACGCGTTGGCCGCCGCCGACCCACAGCAGTTGGCAAACCTGCGCTGTACCTACCGTGACCACAACGGGCAAAACCGCTTTTGCCGCATCTCGGCACGGGCGATCTGGTACGACGGCAAGCCGACGGGTTTTCGCGGCACCGCCAGCGACATCACTGACGAGGTCGACGCCCATGCACGCATCCAGCACCTGTCACTGCATGACCCGCTGACCGGGCTTGCCAACCGCAACAAACTCGCCCGGCACCTTGAGCAGTTGTTATTGCGCGGCAGCGACTCGCCCCCACTCACGTTGCTGCTGCTGGACCTGGACAACTTCAAGCCGATCAACGATTCCCTCGGCCATGCCGCCGGTGACGCTGTGCTGCAAGAGGTGGCGACACGCCTGCGCGACACCACCCGCGATGTCGACCTGGTCGCGCGACTGGGTGGCGATGAGTTCATTCTGGTGCTCAATGGCATGGACAACCGCACTGAAGTCGACCGTTTCTGCGCCCGCCTCATTAGCCTGCTGCAACAACCTATCCTCTTCGACAACCAGCCCTTGCACATCGGCGCCAGCATCGGCATCGCCCAGAGCCGCACGCTGGGCTTCGATGCCGGCGAACTGATCCGCTGCGCCGACATCGCGCTGTACCAGGCCAAAGCGGAGGGCAAGAACACCTGGCGCTACTTCGCCGCCGAAATGAACAAACAGATCCAGTACCGCCGACAACTGGAAAATGATCTGCGCCGGGCCCTGCAAAACCAGGAGTTCACGTTGCATTACCAGCCACGCTATCGCCTGGGCGACCTGCGCATCGTCGCGGTCGAAGCCCTGCTGCGCTGGCAGCACCCGCAGGAGGGGTTGCTCGGGCCAGACACCTTTATCCCGCTGGCTGAGCAAAGCGACATCATTGTCGCGCTGGGCCGCTGGGTGCTGCGCGAAGCCTGCCGCACGGCCCACCACTGGCCGGAGGGCCTGCTGATATCGGTAAACCTGTCACCTGCGCAGTTCTTGCGCAGCGACGTGGTGGCCGACGTTCGCGAGATCCTGCTGGAAACCGCGTTCCCCGCCCAGCGCCTTGAACTGGAAATCACCGAAAACGTGATGCTCAACGACATCGAAGGCGCGCTAAGCACCATGCTTTCGCTAAAGGAGCTGGGTGTTCGCCTGAACATGGATGACTTTGGCACCGGTTACTCATCGCTGGGCTATCTGCGCACGTACCCGTTCGACAGCATCAAGATCGACAAACGCTTCATTGCCGGGCTGAACAACACCAGTGGCAATGATCGCGCCGTGGTGCAGGCCATCATCAACCTGGGTGAAGCCATGGGGCTGACCGTGACAGCCGAGGGCGTTGAAAGTGAACAGCAGCTCAAAGCACTGGAAAAGGACGGCTGCCATGAGGTGCAGGGCTATTTTCTGAGCCGGCCTTTGCCTAAAGAGGCGCTCGAAGCCTTGCTGCAACAGGCGCCCACGGGCTCGGCCAGGCGCCTGCTTTAAAGGCAGCCTTCGTAGAACAAGGCTGCCCCCAGTGAACAGCAAGGCGTCAGCGCTTGTTGCGCTCGGCCACGATCTCGGGCAAATCACTGCGCCGCAGGTAAGTGCGCAAGGGCTCGCCAATGTTCAAGCGGTCATCCACATGCTGGTCCAGCAGCAGTGCCAGGCGTTCTCGGCACAACGCCATACGCGGGCCTTGCTCGGGCCGCCAGACGAATTCGCTGCAGGGGGTGATACTGTCGTCGGCCACGTCCATGCCGAACGAGTCCTCGGAAAAACGCACGATATGAATGCCGCGCTTGCCATGAAAGCCAACGAAACCGTTGAGCTGCTCCGCCGCGTTGCAGATGTCCTGGGAAGTGATGGCCATGCCGTAACCTCGCAATCAAGTCGAAAGTGACGCACGCCGGGCTGCAAACGGTCGCCTCTGCCGGGCAACTCGCAGCGGCCAGCCTAACGCAAGTCACCGCACATTCGCCAAGGTTTTCCGCGTGCCGCCGGCAGCCCCGTAAGAGGGTTCGGCATTCCTTCATTGCGTAACCCGGTCCTCGTGCACCTGCACGCTGGCAGTCATGCCGGCACTCAGGTTCATGCCCTGCGGGATCTCGTCCAGGCGGATCCGCACAGGTATCCGCTGCGCCAGGCGCACCCAGTTGAAGGTCGGCTCCACCTCCGGCAACAGTTGGCTGTCCGGATTACTGTTGCGGTCGGTGATACCCCGGCTGATGCTCTCCACATGCCCCTGCATTGCCTCGCCCGCCCCCATCAACCAGACCTTGACCGTGCCACCGACGCGGATGCGCGGCAGTTTGGTTTCTTCGAAATAGGCCTGGATATAGAAGGTCGAATCGTCCACCAGGGCCATCACCGACTCCCCGGTGTTCACGTAGTTGCCCTGGGCCAGGCGCAGGTTGGTGATATGGCCACTGCGCGGCGCCCGCACTTCGCTGCGCGCCAGGTTGATCTTGGCCACTTGCAGTTGCGCCTCAGCCTCATGCAGTTCACCGCGGGCGATGGCGGCGTTGATCTGGGCATTTTCACGCAGCTCGGCACTGATTGCCTCCGGCCCCAGGGCAGTACGCCGCGCCGCTTCGCGCTCGCGCAAGCGCAGTTGCTGAGCGCGGGTCTCGGTCACGGCGCTGGCCTGGTCGAAGGCTGCCTGGAAGCGTTCACGGTCGATGCTCATGAGCAAATCGCCCGCCTTGACCTGCTGGTTGTCATGCACCTTCAGCTCGCGCACCCAACCGGAAACGTCCGGTGCGATCACCACCACGTCGGCGCGCACCCGGGCATCGCGGGTCCAGGGTGTCAGCATGTAGTACTGCCACAGTTGGTAGCCTGCCAACAGCGCAAGGGCAACCACACACAGGGTTACCAGGGTACGTACGGCGGCACGCATTGAATCACTCCTTACAAAAAACGTTACAAGAGCCTTTAGGCAGCCCCCAGTACTCGCACCACCAGGAACAACACACACACGAACAACGCCGAGTCGAACAGCGCTTCATGCCAGATCCAGCGCCCCAACGGCGTGGCCTGAACCAACAAGCGCAACACCCCGGTGAGCACCAGCGCCAGCAGCACATAAATCAGAAACGGGCTCAGCAGCACGCCGCCCAGCGCCCATTCACGCAACCCCATGCACGTCCTCCTGCCAGCGGCACCACTTGCCCCAGCTCTTCTGCAACTGCAGCACTGCACCTTCAGCCAGGCGCAACGGGTCGCTTGCCGGCAGCCGACGCAAGGCGGCGATGAATTGTTCACTGGCGCTGTCCAGGCGTTGCCCGCGGCCCGCCGCCGGCCCCTTGGCCAGTACCGCCTCCACCTGCTGCAGGTACTCGCGCTCAGCGCGGCCCAACGGCGCCTGGGCGACCGCCAGGCACATGCGCAGGTGCACCAGTTCGTCGCCGATGTCCAGGCCGTGCAAGCCGTCATCCCAACGCTTGCGCTCGCTTTCGGGCAATTCGCCGGCATGCCGCGCCAGTTGCAAGAGGCGATCGGCCATACGCCCGCCAAACCAGCTGTCGGCGCCACGCAGGTCGCGCCGGGTCAGGCGCACCAGGTCGCTTTGGGTCGCCGCCCGCAAGCGCCGGCCCAGCCAGGCCGGGTGACGGAACACCAACAAACGAAAGGCCATCACCGCAGCAGACACGCCCACCAGCATCGCCAGCGCGCTGTTGAGCATGCTGGCGACGCCAAACTGCATGGCATTGAGCGGTGATACCAACACGATGAAGTGCAGGCAATAAGAAGTCGCGGTCGCGCCGGTACGCGGGTGGGCCATGCCCAGCGCACCCAGAAACAGCGGCACACCCATGCCCAGGCAGAGCATGGCGAAGCTGCTCCACTGCGGCAAAAGAATCTGCCCGACCAGAAACGCCGCGGGGATCGCCAGAAAGATGCCGCGCAAGAAACTAAGGCCGATCTGAGCGCCATTTTCGCGGCTGGCAAACAGGCTGCAGACCACACAGGTCAGCACCAGGCCGCCCGGCGCAGAGGGCCAGGCGGTTGCCAGCCAGAAGCCACTCATCACCAGAAACGCCAGCGCGCTGCGTGAACCGAACAACAGTGCCAGCGACCAGTCGCGGTGTGCGGCCAGGCCCTGGGACACATCCTTGGGCGCCCTGCCCGCTTCAACGTCGTCCAGCGCCTGGGTCGCGGCCATCGCGTAGTCCAGCAACAGCGTCATGCGCGCCAGGCAGTAATGTTCGGCAGCGCTTATCCGCTCATCATGGGCGGCATCCCAGATGCGTTGGCGCAACAGCAACAGGCCGGGTTGGTCGGGTGCACCCAACTGCGCGCGCACCTCCTCCAGCCAGGGCGCCAGGTGCCGAGCTTCGCCTTCATCGAGCTGGCGCCACTGCCGGCGCACCGAGCGGGAGATACGCAGCAGCACCATCAGCTTTTGGCTCAGGCCGCGAATGGCGCGCGCCCGCTGACGCCCCCGATTGCCCTCGAACCAGGCGTGTTCGCGCTGGCTGTCGATGGCGACGATGCGCCCAAGGCTTTCCAGCAGCCCTTTGCGCGCTTCATCCTCTCCCCCCAGCATGGCACTGGCCGCCTGCAAGCCATTTTGCCAAGCCTGCCGAGCTTGCCCGCCCAGTTGCTGCTCCACGCGCAGTGGCCAGATCAGGGCGCTGGTGGCGGTAGCGCAGAAAATCCCCAGGCAGATCTCGGTGCAGCGCGCCACGGCCTGGTCGAACACCTGCAACGGGTGGTCGATGGCCGGCAGGGCGATTATCGCGGCGGTGTAGCCGGCCAGCACAAAGGCGTAGGCCCAGGCACTGCGCAGTTGCGTCGACGCGGCCGTGCACAGTGCCAGCCAGAGCGCGAGGGTGATCAGGAACAGGCCTGGCGTCTGGGCGAACAAGCCCATAAAGACTACCGACATGAACGTACCGACCAGGGTGCCGGCCAAGCGCGCAAGGCCCTTCTGCACTACCATGCCGGACAACGGCTGAGCCACGATGAACGCCGTCATCAAAGCCCATGACGGCTGCTCCAACCCCCAACGCATCGCCAGCCATAGCGCCAAGCCGCCACCGAGCACGGTCTTGATGGCGAACTTGAGGGCGAGGCTGCTGGGTGCGAACAGGGCCTGGAGAGTGATGGGCACGAGGCGGACCTTGCGGGGATGATCAGGTAAACGATAGACAATGAAGCGAAGGATAATGCGGAAACGATTAATTAGCTAGCTAATCATCTTTATTGAAATGCGCTGCCCGACTTTTCGCAGGCAAAAAAAATGGGCGACCGAAGTCGCCCTAAATGCCTTGCGTGCTCGTGAACCGGGAAGGTCAGCGCGGCTTGCGCTTGTTCGAGTCCTTCCAGATGAAAATGCCCAGACCGGCAAAGAATGCGACCATCAACCCGACCGTTACCACACCTGCGATAACCACGTTGTCGAAGAACATGTCGGCCTCCCTCTTCGTTTGCCGTTGTCCGATGGATGCAAGGTAACGAATGTGGGGGCGGGGAAAATTGACCGGGGTCAATGGTGCCCGGGACCGGGCACGCGGGGCGGGCGCAGGGTTGACCTGCGTCAAGTTTCAGCGCTTCTTGGGCTTGCCCTTGGGCTTCTTTTTCTTTGCCGCGCTCAAGGGCATGGCTTGCTCGAAGGCCTGGCGCACTTCGTTCAGGCGCTTTTCCTTGAGGTCGTGGACGCGCTTGGCACGTTCGGCATCGAAATCGATGAGGTTGTCTTGGCTCATGGGTGGGCTCGACGATCAACAGAGACTTGCATGATGAAGCCAGCCAGTGACCCTGACCAGCCCCGCGTCAGACTTCGATGTCGACCAACAGCCCCTGACGTGGGCTCTCGCCCATCAAGGGGGCGACCGGTACGGTGTTGTCGGCGTTGACTTCATCGCCCGGTAACGCGCTGTAAAGCTCGCTGTCGCTTTTTTGCCGACGTTGCTGTTGACGACGCTGTTCATCACGCAGGATCAAGGCCTGCTCCTGTGGATCGCGCTGCTGCTTGAGGTTGATGGCGCTTTCACCGGAGGTCGGCTGCGCGGGCACCACCGGCTTGATGTCGGGGGTGGGTTTGACCGGGTCCTGTTGCGAGGTTACCGGGGCTGCACTGAGCGGAATAATCGGCGGCAACATGGAAAGTCTCCTATTACCCCTGTATCGGCGGGCGTTTTCCTACCTTGAATAGAGACAACGCTTATTCGACTTCGTCATCGGGGTCGTCATCGCTCGGCGGGCTCGCCTCGCTCCAGGGCCGCTTGTAGACCTGCTGCCAGACTGCGTCCATGTGCTCGCGCAGTACCTGCGGCGCGCTTTTGAGCGAGGCGCTGTCTTCGCGCTCGCCGCCGATCGGCTCCTCGCCCGCCGGGGTGATCAGCGATTGGCCGGTAATGGTGTAGATGGCCTGGCCTTCGCGCATTTCGATGGCGATATCGTGGGGGTCGATGCCGCCGCCGCAGAAGGCATGGCTGGCAACCGTCAGTTCGGCGATACCGTCCTTGTTCAGGTCACTGACATCGCTGACATCGGAATAGAAGTCGACATCCAGGTCCAGCCCCGGGCAGGTGGTTTCCTGCTCAATCTGCCAACGTGCCTTGAACGCATCGCTTTCGGCCGTGCGCCCATACAGCGTGGCCTTGAGCACCACCTTGTCCACTTCCTGCTGGTTTTCCGCGTCGGTGGCCTGGCCGTCGGTGCGGCTCAGCACCAGCAGGCCTTCGCCGTCGCGGTCACGAAAGTGCACGCTCTTGATCGGCGTCTGCACGCCCAGTGCCTCAAGCTGCCCGGGCGTAATCGCCGGCAAGGTCTCGAAGCTTTTTTGCTCGCAGCCGGCCAGCAGCACAAGGCTGCTCACGGCCAGGGATACGTTCAACCAGCGGTGCTTGGCGGACATGTTGGTGCGCGGCCCTCGTCTACAAGACGGTGTTGGTCGATGAAACGGCTAGACTGTTGGTCTTCGGCACCTTTCGGTGCACTTCAACACTTTGGTCTGACCGGCCGATCCGTTAACATAGCCGGCTTTTCATCGCGGGAGTTCAGGCAGTATGGCGCAGCAGTATCAACCGGGGCAACGCTGGATCAGCGACAGCGAAGCAGAGCTCGGCCTGGGTACCATCCTGGCGCAGGATGGCCGCCTGTTGACCGTGCTCTACCCGGCCACTGGCGACACCCGCCAGTATTCCCTGCGCAATGCGCCGCTGACCCGCGTGCGCTTCTCGCCAGGTGACCAGATCACCCACTTCGACGGTTGGAAGCTGACCGTGCGCGAGGTCGACGATGTCGATGGCCTGTTGGTGTACCACGGCCTGGACGCGCAAAACCAGCCGCGTACCCTGCCGGAAACCCAACTGTCGAACTTCATTCAGTTCCGCCTAGCCAGCGACCGCCTGTTCGCCGGCCAGATCGACCCGCTGTCGTGGTTCAGCCTGCGTTACAACACCTTGCAGCACACCAGCAAGCAGATGCAGTCATCGCTCTGGGGCCTGGGTGGCTGCCGCGCACAACCGATCGCCCACCAGTTGCACATTGCCCGTGAAGTCGCTGACCGCAGCGCACCCCGGGTGCTGCTGGCGGACGAAGTCGGCCTGGGCAAAACCATCGAGGCAGGCCTGATCATCCATCGCCAGCTGCTCTCAGGGCGCGCCAGCCGCGTACTGATCCTGGTCCCGGAAAACCTCCAGCACCAATGGCTGGTGGAAATGCGCCGGCGCTTCAACCTGCAAGTGGCGTTGTTCGACGCCGAGCGCTTCATCGAGAGCGATGCCAGCAACCCGTTCGAAGACGCCCAGCTCGCGCTGGTGGCCCTGGAATGGTTGGTTGACGACGAAAAAGCCCAGGACGCGCTGTTTGCCGCAGGCTGGGACCTGATGGTGGTCGACGAAGCCCACCACCTGGTCTGGCATGAAGACCAGGTCAGCGCCGAGTACGGCCTGGTCGAGCAACTGGCCCAGGTGATCCCTGGCGTGCTGCTGCTCACCGCCACCCCCGAACAGCTCGGCCAGGACAGCCACTTCGCCCGGCTGCGCCTGCTAGACCCCAACCGTTTCCACGACCTTGTGGCGTTCCGTGCCGAGAGCGAAAACTATCGCCCGGTCGCCGAGGCGGTACAGGAGCTGCTCGACGAAGGTCGCCTGTCGCCGGAGGCCCACGCCACCATCCATGGTTTCCTCGGGGCCGAAGGCGAAGCCTTGCTGGCAGCCGTCAGCGATGGCGATACCCAAGCCAGCGCGCGCCTGATCCGCGAGTTGCTCGACCGCCACGGCACTGGCCGCGTGCTGTTCCGTAACACCCGCGCAGCCGTTCAGGGCTTCCCCGAGCGCGAGTTGCATGCCTACCCGGTAGCGATGCCGGAGCAGTACCGCGACCTGCCGCCTGGCGAAAAAGCCGAGCTGTACCCGGAAGTCGCCTTCCAGGCGCAGGGCGACATCACTGACGACGAGCGCTGGTGGCGTTTCGACCCTCGGGTCGACTGGCTGATCGATACCCTGAAGATGCTCAAGCGCACCAAAGTACTGGTGATCTGCGCCCATGCCGAAACCGCCATGGACCTGGAAGACGCCCTGCGCGTGCGCTCCGGCATTCCTGCCTCGGTCTTCCACGAAGGCATGAGCATTCTCGAGCGTGACCGCGCCGCCGCCTACTTCGCAGACGAAGAGTTCGGCGCCCAGGTGCTGATCTGTTCCGAGATCGGTAGCGAAGGCCGCAACTTCCAGTTCTCTCATCACCTGGTGATGTTCGACCTGCCGGCCCACCCGGACCTGCTCGAGCAGCGTATCGGCCGTCTCGACCGGATTGGCCAGAAGCACACCATCCAGTTGCACGTGCCCTACCTGCAGGACAGCCCGCAAGAGCGCCTGTTCCAGTGGTACCACGAAGCGCTCAACGCCTTCCTCAACACCTGCCCGACCGGCAATGCCCTGCAGCATCAGTTCGGCCCTCGCCTGCTGCCGCTGCTTGAAAGCGGTGACAGCAAAGCCTGGGATGCACTGGTGGCCGATGCCCGCGGCGAACGCGAGCGCCTGGAAGCCGAGCTGCACAGCGGCCGCGACCGCCTGCTGGAGCTCAATTCCGGCGGGGCCGGTGAAGGCCAGGCACTGGTCGAGGCGATTCTCGAGCAGGATGACCAGTTCGCCCTGCCGATCTACATGGAAACCCTGTTCGACGCGTTCGGCATCGACAGCGAAGACCATTCGGAAAACGCCCTGATCCTCAAGCCGAGCGAGAAGATGCTCGACGCCAGCTTCCCGCTGGGTGACGACGAAGGCGTGACCATCACCTACGACCGCGCCCAGGCGTTGTCCCGCGAGGACATGCAGTTCCTGACCTGGGAGCACCCGATGGTTCAGGGTGGCATGGACCTGGTGCTGTCCGGCTCGATGGGCAACACCGCCGTTGCGCTGATCAAGAACAAGGCGCTGAAGCCGGGTACCGTGCTGCTCGAGCTGCTGTTCGTCAGCGAGGTGGTGGCACCGCGCGCCCTGCAGTTGGGCCGTTACCTGCCTCCGGCAGCCCTGCGCTGCTTGCTCGACACCAACGGCAACGACCTGGCGTCGCGCGTGGCATTCGAAACGCTCAACGACCAGCTCGAAAGCGTGCCGCGCGCCAGCGCCAACAAGTTCGTCCAGGCGCAACGTGATGTGCTGGCCCAGCGCATCAGTGGTGGTGAAGCCAAGATCATGCCGACCCACGTCGAGCGTGTGGCCGAAGCGCAGCGTCGCTTGCAGGCCGAGGCCGACGAAGAGCTGGCGCGCATGGTTGCCCTGCAAGCCGTCAACCCAAGCGTGCGCGACAGCGAAATCGACGCCCTGCGCAAGCAGCGTGAAGAAGGCCTGGCGATGCTTGAGAAAGCTGCCTTGCGCCTCGAAGCCATTCGCGTGCTGGTAGCCGGCTGATACACCCCGCCCCTGTAGGAGCAGCCTTGCGCTGCGAAGAGGCCAGTTCAGGCACAGCCAATGCTGTGGCTTTACCGGCCTCTTCGCAGCGCAAGGCTGCTCCTACAGGTGGCGCGGCACCAGTAGCCATATTCCTGGCTGCTATTGAGCGCATAACCAAATCGTAGAAATCAAAGTGCCATTAGTCAGGAAGGCCTAACCACCTCTTCCTATACTGCCTCTGGACAGTCTCCCAAGGCGGTGTACCGGAGACGCGTGAAAACTCGGCCAAGAGGCACGCAATGGACTGGTTGGGACTGCAACTGTTCGCCGATCTGCCGGCAACCGGACGCATCGTCATCGATTGTCGCCACGAGCCTTTCCTTGTTCTGCTCGCCTTTAGCGTGGCCTGCGCGGCTTGCTTCGCGACCCTGGACATGGCCGAGCGCCAATCCCACAACGAACACCCCACAGCGCAACGCCAGTGGCGCGTGCTTGGCGCCTGTTGCCTGGCTGGCGGTGTCTGGGCCATGCACTTCATCAGCATGCTGGCCTTCCAGGCGCCGGTGGAAGTCCACTACGACGTCTCGCTAACCGTCCTCTCGTTGCTCATTGCATTGATCGTTGCCTGGCTGGGCATGAACAGCCTCAACCGCAGCCAAATGCGAGTGCAGCATTACCTGCAAAGTGCCGCGCTGATTGGTGCCGGTATTATCCTGATGCACTTTGTCGGCATGGCCGCCCTCGAGACCGGCGCCCGGCAGTACTACCAGACCGGGCTGTTACTGGCCTGCGTGGTCATCGCTATGCTCACCAGCCTCGCGGCGTTGCTGTTGGCGCGGTATTTCCGCAATGGCAGCGGCACGCTGCACCAAGCCCTGAAATACGGCGCCAGCCTGGTGATGGCCGGTGGCATCGTCGCGACCCACTTCACCGCGATGTCGGCCATGACCCTGGTCATCCCCGCCGATACAGCCCTGCGCCTGCCCTCGACTGACAACAGCCTGCAACTGGGGCTGACCATTGCCTTCATTACCCTGCTGATCAGTGGCGCCAGCATCAGTGCAGCACTGGCCGACAAGAAGCTGCAAAGCAAGGAGCACGACCTGCGTCGGGTCAGCATCCTGCTCAGCCAGCTCGACCAGGCACGGGCCTCGCTGCAACAGGCCGCGCATTACGACGCCCTGACCAACTTGATCAACCGCCGCGGTTTCAATCAGGTATTCGCCGAACGCCTCGCCGAACAGACCACCAGTCAAAACCGCCTGGCGGTGATGTTCCTCGACATCGACCATTTCAAGCGGATCAACGACAGCCTTGGCCATGCCGCCGGCGACGAACTACTCAAGGTGATTGCCAACCACATCAAGGCAGCCACCCGCAGCCACGACCTGGTGGCGCGTTTCGGCGGCGACGAGTTTTGCGTGGTCACCAGCCTCAACAACCGTGACGAGGCACGTCACCTGGCGCAGCGCATCATGCAACGGATGAAGGAACCCATCGACCTGGGTGGCCGGCGCATGGTCATGACCACCAGTATCGGCATCAGCATTTTCCCCGACGATGGCCACACCGCTGAAGAGCTGCTCAAACACGCCGACCTTGCCCTGTACCAGTCCAAAGGCAACGGCCGCAACAGCCTCAACTTCTTCAACGACAGCCTGAAAACCCGCGCCACCCTCGCCCTGCAGCTGGAAGAAGAACTGCGCATCGCGCTCCTGGAGGAACGCGGGCTGTGCGTGCACTACCAGCCCATCTTCGACCTGCGCAATGGCCAGGTGGCCAAGCTCGAAGCCTTGGTCCGCTGGCAGCACCCGCAACACGGCTTGCTCGGGCCCGACCGATTCATCGGTATCGCCGAAGCCAATGGTTTGATCATCGACCTCGACCTGTGGGTGCTGCGCCACGCCTGCGCCGACCTGGCGCAACTGCACCGTCACGGCTTTGCTGACCTTAAGGTCACCGTCAACTGCTCGGCAGTAACCCTCAGCCACGATGAGCTACCCAGCGAAGTGGAGAAAGCGCTGTATCACTCGGCGCTGGCGCCCCGCCACCTGGAGCTTGAAGTCACCGAGAATGCCTTGATGGGCGATATTCATCGCACGGTCAACCTGCTCAAGCGCGTGCGCGCCCTCGGCGTGGCCTTGTCGATCGATGACTTTGGCACCGGTTATTCGTCACTGGCCTACCTCAAGCGCCTGCCGCTGGACGTGCTGAAAATCGACCGGACCTTCCTGCAGGAGGTACCCGGCAGCCAGAAAGACCGCGAGATCGTCCAGGCCATCATCGTCATGGCCCACACCCTGCACTTGCAGGTAGTCAGTGAGGGGGTGGAAACCGTCGAGCAACTTGAATTCCTCGAAACCCACGGCTGCGACTACCTGCAAGGCTACCTGCTCGGCCGCCCGGTGGCGTTGGGCGAATTGCGGCCCATCCTGGAGCGGCTGGAGCGCCACAAAGGCGTGCTCAGCCCTTGCTGCGATACAGCGATACCAGGGTCGCCGGATCTTTTTGCAAGTAGCCCTGGCTACCGTGCAAGCGCATCAATTGCGCGGCGAGGCCACTAAGCGGTGTCGCCGAGCCCTGCTCGCGGGCGAATTTGACCGCGCTGTCGAGGTCTTTAAGCAGCGTGCGCACATGCCACTTGATCGGCTCGAAGCGGCTTTCGGCCATTTGCGGAGCAAGGATCTGCAAGGGTTTCGAATCGGCAAAACCTCCCGCCAACGCCTCAGCGATCAGTGTCGCATCAACCCCCGATTGCTCGGCCAACGCCACCACTTCGGCAATCACCAACGCATTGCAGGCCACGATCATCTGGTTGCAAGCCTTGGTCACCTGGCCTGCACCCACGGCGCCCATGTGCGTTACACGTTGGCCCAGGGTCAGCAGCACCGGCTGCGCGCGTTGCAAGTCAGCCGCTTCGCCACCGACCATGATTGCCAGGGTGCCGGCCTCGGCGCCCGGCGTGCCACCGGACACCGGCGCATCCAGCCAGGCCATGCCACACAGCGCAGCGAGCTCGGCAGCCATCTCACGGGTGGCGGTCGGTTCGAGGCTTGAGAAGTCGATCAGCAGTTGGCCACTGCGCCCGCCCTGGGCAATGCCCTGTTCACCAAACACCACCTCGCGCACCACCGGCGTGTCAGCCAGGCACAGCAGCACCATGTCGCTGTCGCGGCACAACGCGGCCGGGCTTTCTGCCAGGCGCGCGCCAGCCGCCACCAGTTCGGCGCATTTTTCCGGGCTGCGGTTCCACACCGTCAAGGGGTAGCCGGCAGCCAGCAGGCGCCGACACATCGGCAGGCCCATCAGGCCAATGCCGGCGAATCCTAGCGAAGGTAGTTGTGAACTCATTAACGACTCCTGGCACATTATTATTTTTTGAGGCCGCAGTCAGGGCCTAAGGCGCGGGTGTACCCGCGAAGGGGCGCGCAGCGGCCACATTACGCATCCCGTAAACTGTTACCGCCACGCCGAATTGTTACTTACCTCTACCCGGCTGATCGCCCTCAAGCACCCGTTTGAGGCGGCTGCGCATTTTCACGCACCAAAAACGATCACGCCGATTCCGAACGCTTCGCTTGAATCACGATAAACGGTGAAACCACCACCGCCCAGATCTCTGGATCGCGGTTTTGCAGGTCCAATGCCTGCTCAGCAGTCACCGGCCCCACAGTGCCATCACTGCGCCACTTGGCGAAGATCTCGCTGCGATTCTCGGCCATTGCTTCGGCAACGGCGATCAGGTCCAGGCTAGGGTCGACCCAAATCAGGTCACCCTTCGCCCAGAAGCGCTCCAGTGCTTTCCACTCGATGATTGCCGTCTCGCCAAGCAATTTGGCATAGAGGGTGCTTGTTTGATCAGTCATGGGTTTGTACCCGCAAAAATCGGCCAATAAAAAAGGACGGTATTTTTGCAGAAAAACCCGGTTTCAAATATGTAATTTGGTCGATCGGCCCCGAACTTGTGGGGTGGGGCCGCAGATACAGGCAAATTGATGGCGCCTTTCTGTATCTTTGTGTCGATCAAGCGACAACCCAGGAAACAGGCTCTTTTTGACCGCTTTTCAAGCGCTCGAACAGCGCTCTACACTGTACCGGTACAGTTCCGGGACATGTTCCGGGGGAAGGTGGGCATGCAGTATGGCGTGGCCATGCCGCAAATCCCGCCCGGTCTGTAGCCCTGGCCGCCAGGACTATAAGAATTACAACAGAATGAGTGGAGCACTATGATCAAGATTTCCAAGCTGTTCGCCGCAATGGTTCTGGCCGGGGTAGCCAGCCATTCGTTTGCCGCCGATACCATCAAGATCGGGATCGCAGGGCCTAAGACCGGCCCTGTCACCCAGTACGGCGACATGCAGTTCATCGGCGCCAAGCAAGCCATCAAAGACATCAACGCCAAGGGCGGCGTCGATGGCAAGATGCTCGAAGCCAAGGAATACGACGACGCCTGCGACCCTAAACAAGCCGTGGCAGTCGCCAACAAAGTGGTCAACGACGGCGTCAAGTTCGTCATCGGCCACCTGTGCTCCAGCTCCACCCAGCCTGCGTCCGACATCTACGAAGACGAAGGCGTGATCATGATCACCCCCGCCGCCACCAGTCCAGAAATCACCGCCCGTGGTTACAATCTGATCTTCCGCACCATCGGCCTGGACAGCGCCCAGGGCCCGGCAGCCGGCAACTACATCGCCGACCACGTCAAGCCCAAGGTCGTTGCGGTCCTGCACGACAAGCAGCAGTACGGTGAAGGCATCGCCACCGCAGTCAAGCAGACCCTTGAGAAGAAAGGCACCAAGGTTGCCGTCTTCGAAGGCCTGAACGCCGGTGACAAGGACTTCTCCTCGATCATCCAGAAGCTCAAGCAGAACAACGTCGACTTCGTCTACTACGGCGGCTACCACCCAGAGCTGGGCCTGATCCTGCGACAAGCTCAGGAAAAAGGCCTGAAAGCCAAGTTCATGGGGCCGGAAGGTGTCGGCAACGACTCCATTTCGCAGATCGCCCAGGGCGCTTCCGAAGGCCTGCTGGTTACCCTGCCGAAGTCGTTCGACGCAGACCCAGAGAACAAGGCCATCGTCGACGCCATCAAGGCTGACGGCAAAGACCCAAGCGGCCCGTTCGTGTTCCCGGCCTACTCGGCTGTCGAGCTGATCGCCAAAGGTATCGAAGCCGCCAAGTCCGAAGACACCGCCAAGGTTGCCGAAGCCATCCACAACGGCACCTTCAAGACCCCTACCGGCGACCTGTCGTACGACGCCAAGGGCGACCTGAAAGACTTCAAATTCGTCGTCTACGAATGGCACTTCGGCAAGCCGAAGACTGAAGTTTCCCCTCAGTAACTGCGTGACTAAATAGCTGACCGTAGAAGCCCACTGTGCGAGCAGTGGGCTTTGTTTTACGAGGTTCATGGGCCTGATCCCCGCGATCCGGGGGCCGGTCCACCTGAAAATCTTAAAACCGTCACCCGCGGTTTCCTGGCCGTACCCCTGCCAGTGAAATGCAAATCAGGTTTTTAGGAGCGCTGTAATGCCTGAGATCTACCATTTCTTCCAACAACTGGTTAATGGATTGACCATCGGCAGCACCTATGCCTTGATCGCCATCGGTTACACGATGGTGTACGGCATCATTGGCATGATCAACTTCGCCCACGGCGAGGTGTACATGATCGGTTCCTACGTGGCCTTCATCGCCCTGGCGGGCCTGGCCATGATGGGTATCCATTCGCTGCCGATCCTGATGACCGTCGCCTTCGTCGCGACGATCTTCGTCACCAGTGCCTATGGTTACAGCATCGAACGGGTTGCCTACCGCCCTCTGCGCAACAGCAACCGTCTGATCCCGCTGATTTCCGCCATCGGCATGTCGATTTTCCTGCAGAACACCGTCTTGCTTTCGCAGGACTCCAAGGACAAATCCATCCCCAACCTGATCCCTGGGAGTTTCTCCTTCGGGCCAGGCGGTGCTGAAGAAGTACTGATCAGCTACATGCAGATCCTGGTGTTCGTCGTCACCCTGGTGGCCATGACGCTGCTTACCCTGTTCATCTCCCGTTCCCGCCTGGGCCGCGCCTGCCGTGCCTGCGCCGAGGACATCAAGATGGCCAACCTGCTGGGCATCAACACCAACAACATCATCGCCCTCACCTTCGTCATCGGTGCCGCACTGGCGGCGGTGGCGGCCGTGCTGCTGAGCATGCAGTACGGGGTGATCAACCCCAACGCCGGCTTCCTGGTGGGCCTCAAAGCCTTCACCGCCGCTGTGCTGGGTGGCATCGGCAGCATTCCGGGCGCCATGCTCGGTGGGCTGGTGCTGGGTGTGGCCGAAGCTTTCGGCGCCGACATTTTCGGCGACCAGTACAAGGATGTGGTGGCATTCGGTCTCTTGGTACTTGTCCTGCTGTTCCGGCCGACCGGCATCCTGGGCCGCCCGGAGGTTGAAAAAGTATGAACAAAAATCTTAAACAGGCGTTCTTCAGCGCCTTGCTGGTCTGGGCCGTGGCCTTCCCGGTGCTCGGCCTGAAACTGAGCATCGACGGCATCAGCCTGGCAGTTCACAGCCAAGGGTCGTTCACCATCAGCATCATCGCCGTCTGCTCGGTGCTGATGTTCCTGCGCGTGCTGTTCGACAAGCAGTGGAGTTCGGTCATGGGCCGCCGCTCGGATCGCAAGCTGGTCCCGCCTGCGGTGAGCAACTACCTGACCCTGCCCAAGACCCAGCGCTGGATCATCATGGGGCTGATCGTGGCTGCGCTGGTCTGGCCGTTCTTCGGCTCGCGCGGTGCGGTCGACATCGCCACGCTGATTCTGATCTACGTGTTGTTGGGCCTGGGCCTGAACATCGTGGTCGGCCTCGCGGGCCTGCTCGACCTGGGTTATGTGGGCTTCTACGCCGTAGGTGCCTACAGCTATGCCATGCTGTCGCATTACCTGGGCTGGAGCTTCTGGGTCTGCCTGCCGATCGCCGGCCTGATGGCCGCCACCTTTGGCTTCCTGCTCGGCTTCCCGGTGCTGCGCTTGCGCGGTGACTACCTGGCGATCGTGACCCTGGGCTTCGGCGAGATCATCCGCCTGTTCCTGCGTAACCTCACCGACTGGACCGGCGGCCCTAACGGCATCAGCAACATCCCTAAGCCAGAGTTCTTCGGCCTGACCTTCGAACGCCGTGCCGCCGAGGGTATGCAGACCTTCCACGAGTTCTTCGGGCTGGAATACAACTCGATCAACAAGGTGATCTTCCTCTACCTGGTAGCGCTGCTGCTGGCCTTGCTGGCGCTGTTCGTCATCAACCGCCTGCTGCGCATGCCGATCGGTCGGGCCTGGGAAGCCTTGCGTGAAGACGAAATCGCCTGCCGCGCACTGGGCCTGAACCCTACCGTGATCAAGCTCTCGGCATTCACCCTGGGTGCCTGCTTCGCCGGTTTCGCCGGCAGCTTCTTCGCGGCTCGCCAAGGCCTGGTGACCCCCGAGTCGTTCACCTTCATCGAATCGGCAATCATCCTCGCCATCGTCGTGCTCGGCGGCATGGGCTCACAACTGGGCGTGATCCTCGCGGCCATCGTGATGATCCTGCTGCCTGAGCTGATGCGCGAGTTCAGCGAATACCGGATGCTGATGTTCGGTGCGCTGATGGTGTTGATGATGATCTGGCGTCCGCAAGGCCTGCTGCCTATGCAACGTCCACACATGGAGCTGCGTCGATGAGCCGCGAAATTCTGCAAGTCAGCGGCCTGAGCATGCGCTTCGGCGGCTTGTTGGCGGTCAACGGCGTGGCCCTGACCGTCAAGGAAAAACAGGTGGTGGCGCTGATCGGCCCGAACGGCGCTGGCAAGACCACCGTGTTCAACTGCCTGACTGGCTTCTACAAGCCCAGCGGCGGCACCATCCTGCTCGATGGCCAGCCGATCCAGGGCCTGGCCGGCCACCAGATCGCCCGCAAGGGCGTGGTACGGACCTTCCAGAACGTCCGCCTGTTCAAGGAAATGACCGCGCTGGAGAACCTGCTGATCGCCCAGCACCGGCACTTGAACACCAACTTCTTCGCAGGCCTGTTCAAGACCCCGAGCTTCCGCCGCAGCGAGAAGGAAGCCATGGAACGCGCGCAGTACTGGCTGGAGAAGGTCAACCTGACCGAATTCGCCAACCGCACCGCCGGCACCCTCGCCTACGGCCAGCAACGCCGCCTGGAAATCGCCCGCTGCATGATGACCCAGCCACGGATCATCATGCTCGACGAACCGGCAGCAGGCCTGAACCCGAAAGAGACCGAAGACCTCAAGGCCCTGATCGCCTACCTGCGCGAATCACACAACGTCACCGTGCTGCTGATCGAGCACGACATGAAGCTGGTGATGAGCATCTCCGACCATATCGTGGTGATCAACCAGGGCACCCCCCTGGCCGACGGCACGCCGGAGCAGATTCGCGACAATCCTGATGTGATCAAGGCTTACCTGGGGGAAGCGTAAATGCTGAAGTTCGAGAACGTTTCCACCTTCTACGGCAAGATCCAGGCACTGCACAGCGTCAACGTGGAAATCAACCAGGGCGAGATCGTCACCTTGATCGGCGCCAACGGCGCAGGCAAGTCGACCTTGCTGATGACCTTGTGCGGCTCGCCACAGGCGCACAGTGGCAGCATCAAGTACCTGGGTGAAGAACTGGTCGGCCAGACCTCCTCGCACATCATGCGCAAGAGCATCGCTGTAGTCCCCGAAGGGCGCCGCGTGTTCGCCCGCCTGACGGTCGAAGAGAACCTCGCCATGGGTGGTTTCTTCACCGACAAGGGCGATTACCAGGAGCAGCTGGACAAGGTCCTGCAGCTGTTCCCGCGCCTGAAGGAGCGCTATATCCAGCGCGGCGGCACCATGTCTGGTGGCGAGCAGCAGATGCTCGCCATTGGCCGGGCGCTGATGAGCAAACCCAAGTTGCTGTTGCTCGACGAGCCCTCGCTGGGCCTGGCGCCGATCATCATCCAGCAGATATTCGACATCATCGAACAGCTGCGCCGTGACGGCGTGACCGTGTTCCTGGTGGAGCAGAACGCCAACCAGGCGCTGAAGATCGCCGACCGTGCCTATGTACTGGAAAACGGAAGGGTGGTGATGCAGGGCACGGGTGAAGCGCTGCTGAGTGATCCGAAGGTGCGTGACGCGTATCTGGGTGGTTGATGAGCAAAGGGCCTTCGGGCCCTTTGTTCTACCTGCTGCATTTATATGGCCTGTGCCGGCCTCTTCGCGGGTAAACCCGCTCCCACAGGTATGGCACAGCTTTGAAAGTCTCTGCGGGTCTGTGGGAGCGGGTTTACCCGCGAAGAGGCCGGCACAGGCTATCAACAAAGCTTGTGATCGCCGCGCACCCTGAGTAACGTGGCCAGCTCTTTTGCAACGATCGCCGGAGCCCGCCCCATGCGCCTCACCCCCTCCCTGCTGCTCGCCGCCATGCTACCCCTGTTCGCTGGCTGCCAGCTCATGGCTGCCACGCCGACCGACCCGAACATCGGCACCACGCGCATGCAGGGCGAACTGAGCGCCGCCGGGGGCCAGTTGCTGTTCAAACCCTGTAATGAAAGCCGCCGTTTCGTGATCAACGACGCCGCCAGCACTGGCATCCTGCAGGAAGCCGCCAACCTCGCCAAGGATGCTGGCGACAAGCTGTTCGCCGACGTGCGCGGCCGCCTGACTGGCAGCAAGCAGGCCAACACCGACGGCCAACTCGACGTCCGCCGCCTGTACCGCCTGGAGCCCTCGACCCGGGCCTGCGAAGACCCCAACTTCAAACAGCTGACCCTGCGTGCCAACGGCCACGAACCCGACTGGGACATCAAAGCCAGCGGCAAAGGCATGGTCGTCAGCCGCGTAGGCCAGGCGCCGCTGCCCCTGCCGTTCCTGGAAGAAGAAGTACCCGGTGGCGGCCTGACCCTGACCAGCGAAGCCAACGGCCAGCACGTGGAGCTTTGGGTCGCACCGCAACGCTGCGTGGACAGCGCGACCGGGGCAGTCCGTCACTTGCGCGCCGAGCTGCGCATCGATGGCAAGACCCTGCAAGGCTGCGGTTACTACGGTGGTGCACGCGACAACTGATCGCCGGGCACTTTTATCCTGCCAGTCAAGGTGGCGAACAGCTTATACTTGGCGGTTTGTGTAAAGCCGCCGGCCGCCCATGGCCGGGATACTGGACCCTGCCATGCTACGAATCACCGAACTGAAGCTGCCCCTGGACCATCCTGAAGAAGCCCTGCGCGAAGCCATCGTCCAGCGCCTGGGCATCCGCGATGAGCAATTGCTCAGCTTCAACCTGTTCAAGCGCAGCTACGACGCACGCAAGAAAAACAGCGAACTGCTGTTCATCTACACCATCGACCTCGAAGCCAGCAACGAAGCCGAGCTGCTTCACACATTCGAAGACGATCGCAACATCGGCGTCGCGCCTGACGTTACCTACAAGTACGTCGGCCACGCCCCTGCCGAGGTCGAGCAACGCCCGATCGTGGTCGGCTTCGGCCCCTGCGGTATCTTTGCCGGCTTGTTGCTGGCGCAGATGGGCTTCAAGCCGATCATCCTCGAGCGCGGCAAAGAAGTGCGCCAGCGCACCAAGGACACCTGGGGCCTGTGGCGCAAAAGCGTGCTCAACCCGGAGTCCAACGTGCAGTTCGGCGAAGGCGGCGCCGGGACGTTCTCGGACGGCAAGCTGTACAGCCAGATCAAGGACCCGCTGCACCACGGCCGCAAGGTGCTGGAAGAGTTCGTCAAGGCCGGTGCGCCCGATGAGATCCTCTACATCAACAAGCCGCACATCGGTACCTTCCGCCTGACCGGCATGGTCGAGCAGATGCGTCAGGACATCATCGCCCTGGGCGGCGAAGTGCGCTTCCAGGAGAAAGTCACCGACCTGCTGACCGATGATGGGCAGCTGACCGGCGTGGTATTGGAAAGCGGCGAGCAGCTGCATTCGCGCCATGTGGTGCTGGCCCTGGGCCACAGTGCCCGCGACACGTTCCGCATGCTGCACGCCAAGGGCGTGTTCATGGAGGCCAAACCCTTCTCGGTCGGCTTCCGTATCGAGCACCCGCAAACGCTGATCGACAAGGCGCGCCTGGGCAAGTACGCCGGCCACCCGAAGCTCGGCGCCGCCGACTACAAGCTGGTGTATCACGCCAAAAACGGCCGTTCGGTCTACAGCTTCTGCATGTGCCCGGGCGGCACCGTGGTCGCGGCCACCAGCGAGCCTGGCCGTGTCGTCACCAACGGCATGAGCCAGTACTCGCGCAACGAACGCAATGCCAACTCCGGCATCGTCGTCGGCATCGACCCGGAACGCGACTACCCGGGTGGCCCGTTGGCCGGTATTGAGCTGCAGGAGCGCCTGGAAGCCCACGCCTACGTGATGGGTGGCAGCAACTACCAGGCACCGGCGCAGCTGGTTGGCGACTTCGTGGCCGGCAGGCCGTCCACTGCCCTGGGCAGTGTCGAACCGTCTTATAAACCGGGCGTGACCCTGGGCGACCTGGCGCCCAGCTTGCCGGACTTCGCCATCGAGGCGATCCGCGAAGCACTGCCGGCATTCGATCGGCAGATCAAGGGCTACAACCTGCACGATGCTGTGCTGACCGGCATCGAGACGCGCACGTCTTCGCCGCTGCGCATTACCCGGGGTGAAGACTTCCAGAGCCTGAACCTGAAGGGGCTGTTCCCGGCAGGCGAAGGTGCGGGTTATGCGGGCGGTATTCTGTCCGCTGGCGTCGATGGCATTCGCATTGCCGAGGCGGTGGCGCGGGATATGCTCGGGCTGAACGCATAAGGCCCGCTTCGGGTAAGAGCAGCCTTGTGCTGCGAAGAGGCCGGTGAAAACAGCGAAGATCTATGTGCTGCCACTGGCCTCTTCGCAGCGCAAGGCTGCTCCTACACGGAATCGAGTCTGCGGGGGCTCAAGAAAAGTCTGCAGAGATAATCAGATTTGCCCTACCCGCGTATTCCGCAACACCGTCTAGGCTTGCCACAGCCCAGGCAGCAATAACATATAACAAAAACGAATATAGTTTTTGTTTGAAAGCATATCGCCACAGGCTAGGGTGTACACCCGTTTCATCCTTAATCTCTCAGGGAGAGCCCATAGCCCGTGCGTAGCCTCTTCACCCGATTCTTTCAGCTCGAAGCTGCCAGCGGTCTGCTGCTGATCGCCGCGGCCGTTCTTGCGCTGGTCATCAACAACTCACCTTTGTCCTACCTGTACAACGGCCTGCTCGACGTCCCGGTAGCGGTCAAGGTTGGCGCGCTGGAAATCGCCAAGCCCTTGCTGCTGTGGATCAACGACGGCCTGATGGCGCTGTTCTTCCTGCTCATCGGCCTGGAGGTCAAGCGCGAGGTGGTCGACGGCCACCTCTCCAAGCCCTCGCAGATAGTCCTGCCCGCTACCGCTGCGGTGGGTGGCATGGTGATACCAGCACTGATCTACTGGTTCATTAACCGCGACGACCCGGCTGCGGTCGCCGGCTGGGCCATCCCCACCGCCACCGACATTGCCTTCGCCCTTGGCGTGCTGGCACTGCTGGGCAAGCGCGTACCGGTTTCGCTGAAGCTGTTCCTGATGACCCTGGCGATCATCGATGACCTGGGTGCGATCATCGTCATTGCCCTGTTCTATTCGGGCACCTTGTCGAGCGTCTCGCTGCTGCTGGCCGGCGCCTGCCTGGTAGCGCTGCTGGCCATGAACCGGCTTGGCGTGGTCAAACTCGGGCCCTACCTGATCATCGGCCTGGTGCTTTGGGTGTGCGTGCTCAAGAGCGGTGTTCACGCCACGCTGGCGGGTGTCGCCCTGGCGCTGTGCATCCCACTGCGCACCCGCAACGCCGAAACGTCGCCGCTGCTGTCCCTGGAGCATGCCCTGCACCCTTGGGTTGCCTACGCCATTCTGCCGCTGTTCGCCTTCGCCAACGCCGGTGTTTCGCTGGCAGGCATGAACCTGGAAAGCTTCACTCATCCAGTACCGCTGGGTATCGCTGTTGGCTTGCTGCTGGGTAAGATGGTAGGGGTCTTTGGCCTGACCTGGATCGCGATCAAACTTGGCCTGGCCGCGTTGCCGGCAGGCGCAAACTGGGGGCAATTGCTGGGGGTGGCGATCCTCTGTGGCATCGGCTTCACCATGAGCTTGTTCGTGGGCTCGCTGGCATTCGTGCCAGGCAGTAGCGATTATGCGGGCATGGACCGCATGGGTATCCTCACGGGCTCGTTCTTCGCCGCGGTCATCGGCTATGCCGTCACTGCCATGGCCAGCCGCAAACCCCTCGCAAGCTAAAAAACTGTGGCATTAAAAACCCCGACTGGCGTGGCCATGTCGGGGTTTTTTATTGTTGCGCTACAACCGGGTCAAGGCTCAGTGCGAGACGCGGCTGGTACCGTCAACGGTCATGATGCGAACACGGTCGCCAACCCGGAAAATCTCGTTTTCCTGAACGGCCTGCACATAGGCACGCATGCTGCCGTCATCTTCACGCACGGTGATTTCAACACCCTGGGTGCGAGTGATGCCTTCCTCGGCGGCAGAGCCTGCCAGGCCACCGGCCACTGCACCAATTACGGCCGCAACGATGCTGCCGCGGCCACCACCGACTGCACTGCCGGCAACGCCACCGACAATGGCGCCAGCGCCACCGCCGATTGGGGTCTTGGTGCCTTCGATCTTGACCGGACGGAGGGATTCGATGGTACCCATACGCACTGTCTGCACGCGACGGGCCTCATCACGGGAGTAGCTATCGCCGGTCAGGCTCGAGGCACAGCCCCCCAGCAACAGCGACATGGTGGTAAAGGTCGCCACCAGCAAAGCGGATTTACGCATAGGTAAAATCTCCAAAAGTCATCGGTGTCCATTAGACGCTGCGCGTTGACGGCTGTCACGACGCAGACGCAATAAAATTGTTTTCATTCAGCCTGGGTACAGCCTGCATGGACTGTATCGTGGGGCCTTTCAAGTGAGACCAAGGATAGCCATGGATTACTTCATCGTCGTGGTGACAACTGTCGCAGGGCTGTACTTCCATGGGTGGCTGTATGTGCGCATGCGCCGCTGGATGGACCGCGACCTGGCGCTATCGATGGCCGGGAAGGATGCGCAGAAGCGTGACTACATGTTGCAGCGGCTGGAGCAGGCACGCAGAGAGAAGGTCAAGCGCAAGGCGCTGGCGAGTTGGTTGGCACGTGAGGCCGAGGCTTATCCCGGCGTAGCGGAATAAACACCTGGGGCCGCAAGCGGCCCCAGGGTTTTCAAGGCGCCAACCGCTCTCGCAGCCATTGCCCATCGACCACTCGATAGTTCAACCGGTCATGCAGGCGGCTCGCCCGCCCCTGCCAGAACTCGATACGCTCAGGCAACAGACGGTACCCTCCCCAGTGCTCGGGGCAATGCGGCTGAGTGTCACAGAACCGCGCCTCGGTCGCCTTTACCAGCGCTTCCAATGCTTCGCGGCCGGTAATTACCCGGCTTTGCGGCGAGGCCCAAGCCCCCAGGCGACTGCCCAGCGGTCGCACCTGGTAGTAGTCGTCCGACTCCTTGGCCGTGACCTTTTCCACACGCCCTTCGATGCGTACCTGGCGCTCAAGCGCCGGCCAGAAGAACGTCATGGCGGCGAAAGGGTTGGCCTGCAGTTGCTGGCCCTTGGCACTTTCGTAGTTGGTGAAGAAGGTGAAACCACGGTCATCGAGCCCCTTGAGCAGCAAGACGCGGCAATGGGGCCGGCCCTCGCCATCGACCGTGGCGAGGGTCAAGGCGTTGGCCTCGACCGGGGGTTGTTCAGTCTTCACCGCATCGGCGAACCACTGGTGGAACAAAGCGAACGGCTCCCCCGGGGCCTGGGCTTCTGCCAGGCCGTCACGGGTGTAGTCGCGGCGCATATCGGCCAGGGTTTGAGTCATGGCTGCGTTTCCTTGACGATCAGTTGGTCTTCGCAGGGCTGTTGGCGGCTACTTTCTTGTCGGTGGTCGCCTTCTTGGTAGCGGGCTTGGCCGGCGCGGCTTTGCTTTTTGCAGCCGTCTTGGCGGGTGCCTTGGCCTTGGCGACAGGCTTTTTCGCGGCCGGTTTGGCAGCGGCCTTGGCAGCCGGCTTGGTGCTGACGGCTTTGGCGGCAGGTGCCTTGGCATCCTGAACCGCGACCATCGACGCTGGGGTCGGTGCTGGCGCGGCCTGTTGGTATTTGGCCAGCAGCGCGACCATGGTGTTCTGTGGCGTCAGCAGCAATTCCACACGGCGGTTCAGTGCACGGCCTTCGGCACTGTCGTTGGCGGCACGCGGCATCACCGACCCCATCCCCTTCAGGCTCAGGCGATCACGTTGCAGGCCGCTCAGGCGGAAAATCGCCGACACCGAGGCGGCGCGCTCCAGGCTGAGCTTCTGGTTAGCCACTGCAACACCGCTGCTGTCGGCATGGCCCAGCACCAACACGGCGGTCTTGGAATCGCCCTCGACGGTCTTGGCCACACGGGTGATCGGGCCCAGGGTCATCGGCAGCAGCATGTTCGGGCGATCAGGGTTGTACGAGCTGTCCACCGGAATGGTCACCGCCAGCACGTTGTCACGGCGCTCCAGTTCCAGCTTGCTGTCCTTGATCGCTTCACGCAGCTTGGGCTCGTATTCGTCCAACCAGGCCTGGGTGGCTTTCTGGTCGATCTTCGGTACAACAGGCCCTTTGGCCGTGTCGTCGCCACCGAACGGCCACCACCAGCGGCTGGCACTCTCGGACTTGGCATCGGCCTTGGCGACTTTTTCGGTGACGGCTTGCTTCACTTCCTGCTCGGCAACCTGGTCCGACCCAAAAGGCCACCAGTTGAAACCACTGTCCTTCGCGGCGTCCGGGGAGTGGCTGGCGCAGCCGGTAACGGCGGTCAGGCACAGGGCGAGTGCTAAGGTTTTATGTGAAGACATCAGCGATACACCATGAAATAGAAGGAAATTTTGCCAACGCACTTAACGCGTAGACATTGAGGATAGTCAAAGGGGTCAGCCAATACCCGCATTACCCGATCAAAGGCAACTGGCAAGGACGCGGACCAACTTCTGGGCTCTTGGGTCCATGAGCACATACGGGCCAAGGGTATTGACCACAAAACCGAATGCCACATCGTGCTCTGGGTCGGCGAAACCTACCGAGCCGCCCGCGCCGGGATGCCCGAACGCACGGGCACCGAGGCCAAAGGTGGCATTGGCCACCTCGGGCTGGTCAAGCATGCAGCCCAGGCCGAAACGGGTCTGGGTCAGCAAGGTGCGATCCTGGCCGATACTGTGCTCGCGGGTGAGTTCGTCGAGCAGTTCGGACTCGAGCAGGCTGCCATCGAGCAGACCGGCATAGAAGCCTGCCAGGCTGCGGGCATTGCCGTGGCCATTGGCCGCCGGTTGCTGCATGCGCCGCCACTCGGGCTTATTGGTACTGGTGAGAATCGCTGGCGGGTTGGTGAACGCACGGGTCGACAGCGCCTCGGGCTCACGCATGGTCACCTGCAGCAAGCGCTGGGCCGCGGCATCGCCGGGGTTACCTTTGCCGCGTGCGATATGCGCCACGCGGTAAAACGCTTCATCCGCCAGGCCGACATGGAAGTCCAGCCCCAACGGCCGGGCCGTACGGGCCACGATCGAATCGCCTGGGCCACGGCCGTCTGCACGGCGGATCAGCTCCCCGATCAGCCAGCCATAAGTGATGGCGGCGTAGCCGTGTTCGGTGCCAGGCGCCCACCACGGGGTTTCGGCGGCCAAGGCATCGACCATCGCCTGCCAGTCATACAACGCCTCGGCAGGCAGCAACTCACGGATGGCCGGCAGGCCAGCGCGATGGCTGAGCAACTGGCGCAGGGTGATGGACTGCTTGCCGGCCTGAGCGAATTCGGGCCAGTAACGCGCGACCGGAACATCCAGCGCCAATTTGCCCTCGCCTACCAGTTGCAAGGCGGTGACGGCGGTGAAGGTCTTGGTGCAGGAGAACAGGTTGGCGATGGTGTCGCTGTGCCAGGCCTGCTGCCCGTCCTTGTCGCTGGTGCCCGCCCACAGGTCGATCACGGTCTCGCCGCCCACCTGGATGCACAGCGCCGCGCCACGCTCCTGGGGATCATCGAACAACTCGGCGAAGGCTTCACGCACCGCCTCGAACTTCAGCTCATAGTGACCCTGGATCTGCACCCACTGTTCTCCGTACGACCTTCTGAAAATGGCGTGCATTGTTTCAGTAGTTGGCGGTTTTGCAAACTGGCTTAGGCTGGGTGGTCGCAGGTAAAGGGGCCGTTTGACGGCCCCGATGGCTCACGGCTGCGGCTTGGCCAACTGCGCGCGCAACTGACCAATGGCCTGCTGGTTGTTTTTACGCACCGCCTCGACGAACCCTGGATAGGGCACATCGGTGATGGCCACCAGCCCCAGGTGCCCATTCTCACCATCGAGCAGCCGCCCACTGGCCGGTTGGTCCAGGTACTGGAACCAATGCGCACCGACGATCATCGGCTGCGCCAACGCGGCCTTGAGGAAGTTGCCATAGGCCGGCCCACGGTCTTCTTCACGCGCCACCTCCAACGGCCCCGGCCAGAACGGCCCGCGGTCGCGGGAGCCGAACTGGAACTCGGACACCAGCACCGGTTTGTCCAGTTCGGCAAGACGGGCGAAGTCGTAACCGTCCTCAGGCTTGAGGGTATAGAAGTTGAAACTCAGCACGTCGCAGAACTCCGCGCAGGCCTTGACCGCTTCTGGCGTGCTCACCGCGTAGCGGCCGCCGAGCAGTAAGTGGTTGGGCGCGTGCCACTTCAACGAGTCAGCGATGGTCTTGAAATAGGTCTCGGCGAACACCTGCTGGAAGTACTGGTAATCCCGCTCGATTTCCGGGTGCTCCGGGTTGGGCAAGGGGGCCTCGAAACCGGGGTCTTCCATCAGCTCCCAGGCGGACAGTTCAATCCCCCAAGCCTTGGACAGGCCCTCCTGGTTGCGGTATTTGTCCCGCAGTTGCTTAAGGAAGGCGCGCTTGGCGGGCACGTCGGTGGTCAGGCGCAGTGTGCCGTAGGCCAGCCCGTAGCGGGCCTTGGGGTCATTGCCCGGTGCGGCCCAGGCCAGCTCGTTGTCAGCGAAGTAGCCGATCAGCCACGGGTCATCACGGTGGTCCCGGGCGGCGATGGCGACCGCGCGTTCGGTGGCCATGGCGAACCGGGGGTCGAAGGGGTCGGGCATGCTGCCCCACCAGTCCATGCCCGTGCTGATGCTGGCGTAGTCACCGACAATCGACAGCGGCAAGGTGTAGGGCATGCGCTTGGCCTGGCCGAACGCCGGATCGCTCCAGTTACCCAGGGTGTTGAAACCCCAGGCTTGCAGACGATCGAGCGCGTGCGTCTGCCAGCGCGAGGCATCCAGCAGCACCGGCGGGCACTCAGCCGCAGGCTGCCCCTCAACGCTGGGCGGGCAAGGTTTGCCATAGGTGCGCTGGATATTGGCGGCATAGAAGTCGAACCATCGCCCCTGCTTGAAGTTGCGCCCTTGCGACGAGGCATTGCCGTCGTCGTTGTTACCCTTGCCATAGAACGCCGCCAGCGGATCACTATCGCCGGGCAGCGCCTTGAACATGCCGTCACGGCCTTCGACGTAGGTGCGCCCGCCATCTGCGGCCACGGCGTTGACACCCAGCGAGTAGAACGGGTGCCCATCCGGCGTTACCAGGTACCAACGGCCATCACGCTTCTCGGTTCGGAAAAAGCCCTTGGCCTCGAACGCCGCCCCGTCCAGCAGCCCGCCATAGGTGTCCAGGGGCTGCTTGCCAAGCTCTGCCAGCCAGCCCTTGAGTTGCTGCTGTTCGCGCACATCGGCAGCCTTGAGCTGCTCGTCGCTGCCGATTTTTTCAGGCCATTGGCCACGCGTGGACTGGCCATAAGCGTCAATCAGCTCGTGGTAGGCAGCTTTGTAGGCCTGGTCGTCATCCTGAATACCCACTTTCTCGATCAGCAGGCTCTGTGCCACCTTGGGGTTGGGGATCGTCAGGCTGACAGAGGCCACTTGCTTGAGGTCTACCGCGCCCGCACTACTGGTCAGCAACAGGCGCTGGCCGGCATACATCCACGGCATTGGCGGGCCAGCGCGCATACCCTGGCTCAACGGCGAGGTGGCCGTGAGCGGCACCATCACCGTCTGGGCCGGCCCGGCTGGCAGGTCGATGCGGCTGGTCAGCGTGCGGCCATCAGTGCCCAGCACGGTGACATCCACAGTCAGCGCCCAATCCATGGCGCTTTGCAGGCGCAAGGTCAGGAACTGCCCGGCCGACCAGTCCCAGGCACCGCTTTGTGGGCTCAGGCGCAGGGTCGGCCGCTCGACCGGGTTGAACACCACACGCCGCAGCACCTCCCCCCCGGCCGTTTGCTCTGCGTTGTACTGCGGCATGCCGGCATCTTCGGTCACCACGTTGACCACCGAGGCCGGGCGCACGAAGCTGAACAGCGTCTGCTGCCCGGCCAGCAAGGGCGAGCTGAACAACAGGGCGAATACGACAGGCAGGGTACGGCGGACCATAGGGCTGGGGCTCTCCTTCAGGGCCCTCGTGAGCCCAAGACTGAGTGATGGACAACAAGCCGGAGCAGTGTGCTCCGGCCGTCAGGAAATCTCCCGCCGGAAGGGCGGCAGCGCATTGAGAATAGCCTTGCCGTAGCGCTGGGTGACCAGGCGCCGATCGAGCAAGGTGATGACGCCGCGATCCTGCTCGGTCCGCAGCAACCGACCACAGGCCTGGATCAGCCGTAACGAGGCATCGGGCACGGCAATTTCCATGAACGGGTTGCCGCCGCGGGCTTCGATCCACTCGGCCAGGGCCGCCTCGACCGGATCGTCGGGCACGGCGAAGGGGATCTTGGCGATCACCACATGCTCGCAATAGGCACCGGGCAAATCGACACCTTCGGCAAAGCTGGCCAGGCCGAACAACACGCTGTGCTGGCCGTCATCGACCCGCGCCTTGTGCTTGTTCAGGGTTTCCTGCTTGGACAGGTTGCCCTGGATCAGCACCAGCTTGCGCCAGTCCCGGTCCAGGCCGTCGAACACATCCTGCATCTGCTTGCGCGACGAGAACAGCACCAGCGCACCGCGGGCATCGTCGAGCATGTTAGGTAATTCGCGGATGATGGCGGCGGTGTGCGCCGCCGCATCACGTGGGTCGGCGCCCAGGTCGGGCACCCGCAGCAGGCCGGCATCGCCATGCACGAACGGGCTGGGGACCACGCAGGTAACGGCATCACGCGGCAGGCCCGAACGCATGCGGTAGCGGTCAAACTTGCCCAGGGCGGTGAGCGTGGCCGAGGTCACCAGCGCGCCGTGGGCGACACTCCACAGGCTGCGACGAAGCATTTCGGCGGCGAGAATGGGGCTGGCGTTGACTTCGATGTCGAACAACGCCCCACTTTCGGCCAGGGTCAGCCAGCGCGCCATGGGCGGGCTGTCTTCGGGGTCTTCGGCGGTGAAGGCCGTCCACAGCTCCCAGTTGCCCTGTGCGCGGGTCACCAGGCTGCCGAACAGCGGGTACCATTCTTCGGCCTGGTGGCTGGCGATACCGATATTCACTTCACCGTCCATGCCTTCCTTCAGCAGGTCAGCCAGGCGAGTGAACAGGTCGTTGAGGCGGGCGAAGCCCTTTTTCAGTTCGATGCCCACCTCGCGGATCTGCTCTGGCACTACGCCCCCTTCGAAGCGATAGCGCGGGCGTTCACGGCCCTCGGTGTCTTCGCTAGGGCGGAAGTCCGCGACCTGTTCGCACAAGGTGAACATGAACTGCTGCTGGGTGCGGATCTCCCGTGCCAGCTCCGGCACCTGTTCGATCAGTTTGCCCAGGTCACCCGGCAACGGGTGCTGGGCCAGCAGCTTGGTGAGGTTCTTGGCGGTCTGCTCCAGCCAGTCGGCGGTGGAGCGCAAGCGCGAGTAATGCGCGAAGTGGCCAATGGCTTTGTCTGGCAGGTGGTGGCCTTCGTCGAACACGTACATGGTGTCGCGTGGGTCGGGCAACACCGCGCCGCCCCCCAGGGCCAGGTCAGCCAGGACCATGTCGTGGTTGGTGACGATCACGTCGACCTTGCCCATGCCCTCGCGCGCTTTATAGAACACGCACTGCTGGAAGTTCGGGCAATGGCGGCCGGTGCATTGGCTGTGATCGGTCGTCAGGCGTGCCCAGTCCTGGTCTTCCAGGGCTTCGGACCAGCTGTCGCGGTCGCCGTCCCAGCGGTTGCCCGCCAGTTTCTCGATCATGCTGTTGAACAGCTTCTGGCTGCGCTCGTCGACTTCGATGTGGAAGCCTTCTTCCTCGAACAACTGCGCAGTGGCCGATTGTGCATGGCCTTCTTGCAGCAGCACATCGAGCTTGGACAGACACAGGTAGCGGCCGCGCCCCTTGGCCAGGGCGAAGCTGAAATTCAGCCCGCTGCTGCGCATCAGGTCGGGCAGGTCCTTGAAGACGATCTGCTCTTGCAGGGCGACGGTCGCGGTGGCGATGACCAGGCGCTTGCCGGCAGCCTTGGCGGCCGGGATCGCGGCCAGCGCATAGGCGACCGTCTTGCCGGTACCGGTACCCGCCTCGACTGCGACAACGGCAGGCTCGCCGGCACGGCGGCCTTCATCGTCGCAGGCGATGTCGCCGAGCACCTTGGCCACTTCGGCGATCATCAGGCGCTGGCCGTAGCGCGGCTTGAGGCTCTTGGCTTCGAGAAAACGCGAGTAGGCGCCCTGGATGGTGGCTTTGAGTTCGTTGCTGATCATGGTCTGCAGGCGCCCGGAGGGCTGGATATATTTTCAGTGTTTCGCATGGGCGGCTATCATACCCCGCTATTGCCCTTTATGCCGCATGGAGATCCGGATGCTTGCCTTTGCCCTCCCCTACACACTGCATGTCCTAGCCGCGCTGGTCTGGGTCGGCGGCATGTTCTTCGCCTGGCTAGTGCTGCGCCCGGCAACGGTTGCAGCCCTCGACGGGCCTGCGCGCCTGCGGTTGTGGGTGGAAGTTTTCCGACGCTTCTTCAGATGGGTCTGGTTGGCTGTCGCGATTTTGGCGATCAGCGGTATCGGCATGTTGCACATGCGCTTCACAGGCTTCGAGACCGCGCCCAAGTACGTGCATGTGATGATCGGTGGCGGCATTGCCATGTTCGCCCTGTTCATGCGCATCCAGGCCTTGCTGCTGCCAGAGCTGAAAACAGCCGTGCAGGCCGAGGACTGGGCGACGGGGGCCGCAGTATTGGGCAGGATTCGACAGATGGTCGGCATCAACCTGCTACTGGGCATCGCGGTGGTGGCAGTGGCCAGCTCGCGGTGGGTGCTGTAGGCGACGCGATCCCTGTGCCGCGCCGCCCGCGCGGGTCAAAGGCGCTGCAGGATCAACTCACCCGAGGCACCGGCCAGACCTGGCTGGCCCGGTTGCCCCGGCCGCCCGCTGGCACCTGCATCGGTGCGATAGACCAGACACCCTTTACTCGCCCCGCCTTTGCCTGCCTTGCCCGCTGTACCGGCCTGGCCCGGGGCGCCGCCATCCAGGCGCACCACAATGCGCGATTGAGCAAAGCCCTGCGGCACACTCAGGCGAATTCGCCCACCCGCCGCACCGTCATGCCCGTTGCCGCCATCATCGCCATTGGCGCCGCGGCTGGCCTGGCCCCAGGTGCAGCCCCCGGCTTGGCCGTTGGCACCATCGAGGCCTGCATAACCCGGCGCGCCGGCACCGCCTCGGGCATCGATCGACAGTTGCTCGGCCTCTAACTCATCCAGCTTCAAGTCCAGGCTTCGCCCGGAACGGGCCGCACGCTGGTAGGTGCCTGGCGCACCCGGGGCACTAATCTGGCTGCCCTCACCCAGCCGGGCACTGCGTGCTTCGATGCGCAGCGGGTGGTCAGCGGGGGCAATGGCGATACGCGCCTCACGCCCCAGCTGCAGGTGATCGACCTTCAACTCAGTAAGCGTGGCAGGCAATATCAACGTCGCCGAGTCGGCCACGCGCAGGGACTCAAGGTGCACGCTGGCCGACTTGTCGGGCAAGCGCAGCATGGAATTGGAAGCCACTTCAAGGCTTTCGGCCTGGGCCAAGGGCGCGGCCAACACCGCCAGCAACATCAGATTACGCATTGCGCGGCGCCTCCTGCGCACGAGGAATGGACATGACATGGAAGATCCCCGTCAGCAGGATCTGCAAGCGGTCGAACCAGCGGTGGCTGCGCCCACGCAGGCTGGCGTTGAAGAACAACACCTCGAGCACATGCAGGCTCAGCAAGACAATGCCTGCGGCGTTGATCAGAAGATTGAATGGCAAGGGTTGCGGCATCAACAGATTGAACAGCGCCACGCCCCAGAAGATAACGGTCAGGACCTTGCCCAGGCCCAGGATGAACTTCATAGCCCCGCCCCTCTACATTTATTGTTATGTCGAAGCGGCCCGTTCGAGCGAGCCGTGCGACCAACAGTACCTGTAATGCCAAGGCGTGCGCCAGAGGCCCTGCAGTGACGCTTGTCGGATCGAACTGCCCAGCAGCCTGCGACCGCGCCACTGCTCCAGGCGCGGACGCTGGTGCTGGCCGTCACCGCTGGATCTTGATCTCGGTGCGACGGTTCATGGCGCGCCCATCGGCCGTGGCGTTGTCAGCCACTGGCTGGGTTTCACCGGCACCCACTATCGAGACGAAGCTGCTGCGCGGCACACCGCTCTCGACCAGGTAATCGGTCACCGAATGGGCACGGCGCTCGGACAGTTTCTGGTTATAGGTGTCAGAGCCCACGCTGTCGGTATGGCCGCTGACACTCAGGCGGGCACTCGGTGCTTCCTGTTTGAGGCGGGTGGCGATGGTGTTCAGCCGCTCTTTATCCTTGGCGGTCAGACGCGCAGAGTCGAACTCGAAGTGCACATCGCGGATGACGATGACTTCTTCCTTCTGCACCACGACTTCCTCGACCACCGCGACCGGTTCTGGCGGGCAGCCATTGGCATCGACCTGCACACCGCGTGGGGTGCCGGGGCACTTGTCACGGCTGTCCGGCACGCCGTCACCATCCTCGTCGCCATCGCCATGGGCCCAGCAATAGCCCGCCGCCAGGCCACCGCCCAACAACGCGCCCCAGCCAGCCCAGCTGGAACTCTCGATGGCACCCAAGGCGGCGCCGCCTACGCCCCCGACGGCAGCACACTTCGGCCAGTCGGTTTTTTGCAAACCTGCACAACCAGTCAACACACTGGTGAGCAGTACCAAGGGTATCGCTGTGCGTACTATGCTCATTTTCGTTGCTTCTCCTAGGGGAATCGGCATAAGGCCGATCTCTGGGAGTAAAGACCGCGCAATCCATCCCTGCCAGCAATAAGCCACGACGCGGTCACATGCCGCTTTGCCCAGGCGCCGCGGCCCGTTAGTCTTGGATGACTTGAACGAGGATTGGCAATGACCGACGGTTTTTCCCAGCGCACGCCCCAGCAGGCCTTGGCGGCCCTGCTCGAGCGTTTTACCCCTCAACGCCTGTTGCTGGTAGGCACGCGCTTCCCCGCACTGGACGCCTTTGCCGAGGCACACCCGCAGGTGGCCATCGCAACGACTGCACCCGGCCCGTTGCCGGAAGACCTTGCCGGTCAACGCTTCGACCTGGCGGTGCTGGTGGACTGCCTGGAGCACCTGCCCAAGCGTACCGGCCTGGAACTGCTGGGCGGCATTCGTAACCTTAATGCCAGCCGGGTTGCGGTGCTGGCCGACCTCTCGGCCTGCGGTTGGCAAGACACCGACTTTTTCGCCCTGGCCTTGTCTGCCAGTGAAAAATTCCGTCGTGAAGGGCAGGTGTTGAGCCTCTTCACCTATGATCTACATGACTACAAGCAAGTCCCGGACTGGCTCAATGCACGATTCTGGGCCAACCCTGAAAATTTTGGAAAGTACTGGTGGTGATGATGAGTGTCTCGGTCTGCCGTTGCGGCAGTGGCAACCTGCTCGACGCCTGCTGCGGGCACTACCATGCCGGAACCCCGGCGCCGGATGCCCAGACGCTGATGCGCTCGCGCTACAGCGCTTACGTGCTGGGCCTGATCGACTACCTGGTGAGCACTACCCTGCCAGCCCAACAAGCGGCGTTGGACCGCGCCGCCATGGCCAGCTGGAGCGCCCAGAGCACCTGGTTGGGGCTGGAGGTGGAAAGCGCCGAGGTGCTGGGCGGCCAACCCGAGCACGGTTTTGTCACCTTCACCGCGCGCTGGCACGATGAGGACGGCGATCACCAGCACCGCGAGCGCTCGGCGTTCGTCCAGCATGAGGGGCGCTGGTACTTCATCGACCCCACGGTCGGGCTGAAGGCCGGGCGCAACGACCCTTGCCCTTGCGCCAGCGGTCAGAAGTTCAAGAAATGCTGCGCCAGTTACGTGGCCAGCTGAGCATGATCGCCCAGGCCCGCGTACTGCTGCTCGGCGCCCTGCTTGCACTGCTGGCAGGCTGCGTCAGCTGGGGCGGCGACGACTGGCGCGAACCTGAGGTGCACCTGGTCAGGGTCGAAACGGTCAAGGCCAGGCTGCTTGAGCAGGAGTTCGTGCTGCACCTGCGCGTCGACAACCCGAATGACAGCCGCTTGTTCATCCGCAGCCTGGCGTATTCGATACGGCTCAACGACCTGCTGCTGGTGCAGGATGAGACCAGTGTGTGGCGCAGCGTCGGCGGCCATGCCCGGCGCACCTTCAAGATCACCGCGCGGACCAACCTGTGGCAGCACCTCAAGCCGCTGGCCAAGCTGCTTAAAAGCGAGCAACCGTTGCATTACACCTTGCAGGGCGAGCTGGCCACCGGGTTGCTGTTCCACCGGGACCTGCACTTGTCGCGCAGTGGTGAGATAATCCCCGGTGATTTCATACCGGAGTAACTTTGCAATGACCCAGCAACCTCATGTTCATGGCCCTGACTGCAACCACGATCATGATCACCACCACGATCACGACCATGGCCATGTGCACGGCCCGCACTGCAACCACGGCCATCAGGAACCTGTTCGTAACGCCCTGAAGGACGTTGGCCGCAACGATCCTTGCCCTTGCGGCAGCGAGAAGAAGTTCAAGAAGTGCCACGGCGCCTGATCGGCACGTTGTACTGAGGGCCTGGTGTAGGGCTTTAGTGTGAGGGTGGCTTTGCGATCGAGCGCCGC